>NZ_RZRY01000276.1:0-7842 GCF_003998035.1 Mesorhizobium sp. M2A.F.Ca.ET.039.01.1.1
AAGCCAATGCGCGCCGCGCCGCGATCAATACCAGCGACAGCGACACGCTGAGCAGCGCCGCGCGACGCTTACTAGCGCCGGGCTCGCCTTGATCGCGGCGCTGCTCAGCGTGTCGCTGTCGCTGGTATTGATCGCGGCGCGGCGCGCATTGGCTTTGCGTCGCCGTGCCGGCAGCGCCATGTCGCTGCTCGAGCATGCCGCCGACACCGGCGCCGGCTTCGTGCTCGTCGTGCCGCCGATAGTTCTTGGCGCCGGCTGGTTCCTGGCGCTGCGCAACATCACCGATGTCTTTGCCGTCGCGCCGGTGATGGTCGTCGCCGTCAACGCGGTGATGGCGATGCCCTTCGCCATCCGTGCCATTCGCCCAGCCTATGACGCGGCGAGCGAACGCCATGAGCGGCTTTGCCTGGCGCTTGGCATATCCGGCTGGACCCGGCTCAGCCTGATCGACTGGCCGTCGCTCAGGCGGCCCTTGGCCACCGGCTTCGCTTTCGCCATGGCGCTGTCGCTCGGCGATCTCGGCGTGATCGCGCTGTTCGGCAGCGATTCCGTGCAGACCTTGCCCTATCTTCTGCTTGCGCGCATGGGCAGCTACCGGACCGCCGACGCGGCGGGGCTCGCCTTGCTGCTCGGCCTGGTTTGCCTGATGCTGGTCGTCGTCGCCGATGGGCTGGGGCGGGAAGCAAGGGCATGACATCGACGGATAACGGCATCGCGGCAGGGAAGGCGCTGACCGTCACACTCGAAGACGTGTCGTTCAGCTATGGCGAATCGTCCTTCCGCTTCAATGCCGAGTTCGCGGCGGGCAGGATCACCGCCATCATGGGGCCGAGCGGCTCCGGCAAGTCGACGCTGCTCAATCTGATAGCCGGCTTCGAAACACCTAATAGCGGCAAGGTGCTGATCGGCGGCATCGATATCGGCGCCACGCCGCCCTCGGCGCGACCGGTGTCGATGGTGTTCCAGGAAAACAATCTGTTCGCGCATCTTACGGTCGAGGCCAATGTCGGGCTCGGCCGCTCGCCGTCGCTGAAGCTCGGCGATGGCGATCGCGCCGCCGTCGCCGAGGCGCTGGCGCGCGTCGGCCTGGCCGGCAAGGAAAAGCGGCTGCCGCGCGAGCTTTCCGGCGGCGAAAGGCAGCGCGTCGCGCTGGCGCGGGTGCTGCTGCGTGACCGGCCCGTCTTGCTGCTCGACGAACCTTTCGCGTCGCTCGGCCCGGCGCTGCGCGAGGACATGCTCGACCTTCTCGCCGGCATCCATGCCGAGCGCAAAATGACGGTGCTGTTCGTCACCCATCAGCCGGAAGATGCGCGCCGCATCGGCCAGAACGTGGCCTTTCTGGATGAGGGCAGGATCGCGGCGACCGGGCCGGCTGATGATTTCTTCGATCGGTCTGGACCGGATGCGTTCCGGCGCTATATCGGCGATCGAGGCGGCACCGTTGCCGGATCACAACATATTGCCCGGAAGCGGACATAATTTACGCTCAAACCGGCAACGGGTGATCCGGCGTTTGCTTGCCTTGTCCGGGGGAGTATGGCTAGGTCCGGCCATGCAGGTCCGGCGGGGCCGCGATTTGCCGAAAGATTTCGAAAGGAAGCCGATCTGTCGACCGGCGCTGAGAAAGTGTGGATGAGGCCACTGGCACGATTTTTCGCGCTGGCGGGCGTTGCCGTGCTGGCGAGCTGTCAGATGTTCACGCCGCCGGACGTGCAGGAGAGCGGCTTCCAGCCTTCCGACAAGCCGATCACCGTCGACAATGTCGTCGCCAACGCCAAGCTCGCCGAAATGGCGAAAGCGCAGCATCCGCGCATTCTCGCCACCTATGGCGGCGAGTATTCCGACCCGAAGCTCGAACGCATGGTGGCCAAGGTCGTCGGCAATCTGACCGTGGTGTCGGCCAACCCGACCCAGACCTATCGCATCACCATCCTCAACTCGCCCAACGTCAACGCCTTCGCGCTGCCGGGCGGCTATCTCTATGTGACGCGCGGCCTGCTGGCGCTGGCCAATGATTCCTCCGAGCTTGCCGCCGTCATCGCCCATGAGATGGGCCACGTCACGGCGAATCACGGGCTGCAACGGCAGCAGCTCGAGGCCGAGGAAGGCCTGGCGACCAAGGTGGTGTCGGACGTGCTTGGCGACAGCCCGACCGCCAAGGCGGCCCTGATCCGCGGCAAGCTTCGGCTGGCGCAGTTCTCGCGCAACCAGGAACTGCAGGCCGACGCCATCGGCATCAAGTCGATCGGCGAGGCGGGCTACGATCCTTACGCAGCTGGCCGCTTCCTGCAGTCGATGTCGGCCTATACCGATTTCCGCTCGGTCAGCGGCGCCACCGACGCCAGCCTCGACTTCCTGGCGACGCACCCCAACACGCCGCAACGCATCGAACTGGCGCAGCGCCTTGCGCGCAATTTCGGCCCCCCCGGCGTCGGCACGCGCGACCGCGACGCATTCCTCGCGGGCATTGACGGTCTGCTTTACGGCGACACGCCGGAAGAAGGCTATGTGCGCGGCCAAACCTTCATGCACCCCAATCTCGGGGTCTCCTTCACCGTGCCGGACGGTTTCGTCATCGACAATTCGGCGGCCGCCGTCACCGCGACCGGGCCGGGCGACATCGCCATCCGTTTCGACGGCGTGGCGATCGACAAGTCGGTGTCGCTGACCGATTACATCCGCAGCGGCTGGGTGGCGGGGCTCGAAGACGCCAGCGTGCGCCAGGAGACGATCAACGGCAATGAGGCAGCGATGGCGCATGCCAACGCGCAAGGCTGGCAGTTCGACATCGCGGTGATCCGCGCCGGCGGGCAGGTCTACAGGCTGCTGACGGCCGCGCCCTCGGCCAGCGCTTCGCTGGATCCTGTGGCGCGCTCGGTCAGCGGCTCCTTCCGAGTGCTCACCCCAGCCGAGAAGGCGGCGCTTAAGCCGCTGCATATCCGGGTCGTCACCGTCCAGGCCGGCCAGACCATGGGCTCGCTCGCCGCGCAAATGGTCGGCGTCGACCGCAAGCTCGATCTGTTCCGTGTGCTCAACGCCATGTCGCCGGGCGCCAGCGTATCGGCCGGCGACAAGGTCAAGATCGTCACCGACAAGTAGGGCTCCGCATTCGCGTTCGTGCGGCCCGGCGCTTTGAGAGCTTGCCGCGATGTGCGATCCCTAAAGCGCGTCGCGACCTTTCAGATTCGCTCCATGCGCGTAGGTTTTTGGTCACGCGTTTCTTTGTCCCGAAACCGATTCACACTTTCGGGATACATGCTTTAAGCCGCGCAATCGACATGGCGACATGCGTTGTCCCGGCTGGTCCGGCCACGCGTCGCGGCTGCTATCCACCTCTGACGGTGGAGATGCCACCAAAGCCTGTGGTGCTGGCGTCGGTGCCGGGAGGTTCGCCCGTGGCGGGGCTGTCGGGGGGATCCGGAGTGTCGCTGTCCGGAGTGCTGTCGTCAGTACTGCTCTGCCTGGAAGGAGACGGGCGATCGCCGCTACTGCCGCCCCGCCAAGGCGCCGGCTCGATCAAGGGCGGCACCGGTTTGACCGGAGGTGGGGTTATCATCGGCGGTGCAGGCGCGCGGATCACCCTGATCTTCGTGATTACCTTGGGCTTGCATACAGCGGCTGTCTGGAAGCGGCGCCCGGCAAGACCGAGAATGCTCATCGAATAGACTTCCTGCCGTTCCATGCTGGCCTTGAGGAACGCCAGAGCGCGGGCCGGATCGGCGGGCACGCCATTGCGGCCTTCCTGGAAGATCAACGCGAGATCGTTCATGGCGCTGATATGCCCCATCGCCGCAGACTTGAGCAGCAGGTCCAATCCCTTTCGGGGGTTCGGCTCGACGCCGACGCCGTTGAACAAAGCGCGTCCCCAGGCAGCCATGGCGGCTGGATCGCCCTGGTCGGCCGCCTGGGCATAGAGGCCATTCGCTTTCGTAACATCCGCGGCGGTGCTTGTTGCGGACGCCGCCATATAGGCGAGCTCGAAAACGGCTCGGGCATGGCCCTTGTCGGCGGCCTCCTGAATGGCCTTCCTAGCCTCGTCGACCTTGCCGGCCGCCAGCAACGCCCGTCCGAGCTCATAGCGGAAGCGGACGACATTGGGGTAGGCTTTAACCGCCGCTTCGCAAGCTTCGATCGCTCCGCCGCCGATCTCGTTCGGCTGGCGGCCGGGGGCGACGCCCTGCAGGTCGAGCGGCGCGCCTGCCGCCCGGTCGCAAGGGTCGACGCTTGGCGACAGTTTCACCGTGGCCGGCTTTGACGCCTTGCCAGCGCGGATCTGGAAGCCGAGCTCGAGGGGAGCGGCGGCGCCGATCTGCGGCTCGTAGCGCAATTTGTCGATCTCGTTGGCCAGAATGGTCGAATCCGGCGACAATGTGCGATCCGGCAGCGACAGCGTTCCTGTTGCCGGGTAACTTGCGAGCTTCAGGCTGATGCCGGGGTCTCCGGTCGGAAAATCCAGGTTCAACGGAACCGGGCCGACGCCGACCGGGACGCTGAGTTTGCTCTTCTTCTGGATCGCCTCGGCGGCACCGGTGATGTGGAGGCCACGCTCCACCATCAATTGCTTCTGCTCGGCCTTCAGGGACGCTGCGCTCTGCTGGCCCTCAGCGCCACCCTTGATGCGCAAGACCAGGATGCCCTGAGATACGCCACCCCACTCGTCATGTGTGGCATAGGCCAGCGTTTCGACCTGTTCCTGCGTGTCGGACGCCTTGGGCAGGTCGATCAGCAGACGCGGCAGGTCGTTGCCCGCAATCTGGTCGCCTTCGGCGACGGGTTTGCCGTCCAGCACCAGGCCTGCGAGCGCGGGAAGCGTTTCAAAGCTTACGGTGACCGCGCTGCCGTCGACAGTGACAGGCGTCGGCAGGTCAAGCGCGACCGGCCCGATCCCCGACGGCACGACTCTCTCCAGCACCGGCGGCAGCGCCGGCTTGTTCGCACGGTGCATGAGCACTACTTCGTCGATCAGCGAGGAGTTCTCCCAAGGAACCTGCTTGCCTTTGGTGGCTGCGACCACGTCGCGGCGCACCGCGGCCATGACCGCGCGTATCTCCTGGTTCGGCGCCAGCGCGCGGCGCGAAAAAGCGGATGAGAATGGACTGGCGTTGCCCGTCCCGTCATAGGCGATCGCATCGGGACCGGTGGCAAAGGCAATCAGCGCGTTCTGCGAGCTTTTCACCTCGGCAAGACCGGTGCCGCTAGCGGTGATCAGCTGGTCCCGCAGCCAGTAGTCCTTGCGCGGAAACGGATTGTTGCGGCAGGCATCGAGGATGATGATCTGGATTTTCGACTTCGAGCGCAATTGCTCCAGCATGTCATCGAGCTTGATCGCCTGAACCTCGATGTCGGCGGCCTGCTTGAGCGAAGCGTCGACAGGGATCAGGAAATTCACGCCACCGATCTGAAACCCGTGGCCCGAATAATAGACGACAGCGAGATCGGCGCCATCCGCGGCCGCGAGATAGTTGCGGAACTGCTCCTCGAACTGCAGCTTGGTGACGTCCTTGGCGACGAATACATCGAAACCGGCCAGCCGGAACGTCTTCGAGACGTCCTTGGCGTCGGTGTCCGGGTTCTTGAGCGCCGGAATATTGCGGTATTGCGAATTGCCGATCACAAAGGCAACCCTGCGGTCAGCGTGCGCTTCGAACGTCGCGAAGCCCACGAGGATCAAGGCTGCAAGGAAGGCGCAGCATCGCAGCATGGCAAGTCCCCCATCCGCTATGGTCTGTCGGATTCACCAAAGACCAGTTGCGCGCGCGGGTCTGTTAAAGAATTCACAATACGCTGATACAGTAAGAAGGAAAGCTTTTGCCGCAACGGGGATATATTTTTGTTCAATGAATAGAACTCGCCAACAACTTCAAGTTGCTGCTCAGGCGGCCTCCGCCAGAAATTCCGGGTTCTGCTTCACCAGCGCCAGCTTCAGCTTTTCCATGGCACGCGCCTCGATCTGGCGGACACGCTCCTTGGAGATGCCGAGCTGTTCGCCAAGTGATTCAAGCGTGGCGCCGTCATCGCTGAGCCTGCGCTCCTCGATGATGCGAAGCTCGCGGGCGTTGAGCGCGCCAAGCGCGCTTTTCAGCCAGAGGGCGCGGCGCTGGACGTCGATTCTTTCGCCGACGATCTCGTCAGGCAACGGGTCTTCGGAGACCAGGAAATCCATCCGCTCGGCAGCGCCGTTTTCGTCCGCAAGCGGTGCGTTGAGCGAGCTGTCTGGGGAGGACAGGCGTGAATCCATCATCGCCACGTCCGCTTCGGGAACGCCGAGCGCCGCCGAGACCTCGCGGTAGAGCGAGGCATTGGAGAGCGGCTCGGCGCCGTTGGCCAGCCGTGCGCGCAAACGCCTGAGATTGAAGAACAGCGCCTTCTGCGCCGAGCTGGTGCCGCCGCGCACGATCGACCAGTTGCGCAGGATGTAGTCCTGCATCGAGGCGCGGATCCACCAGGTGGCATAAGTCGAGAAGCGCACTTCGCGCGCGGGCTCGAAACGAGCCGCCGCCTCGAGGAGGCCGACATGGCCCTCCTGGATCAGGTCGCCGAGCGGCAGTCCGTAATGGCGGAATTTCGAGGCCATGGAGATGACCAGCCGCATATGGGCGACGGTGATCCGATGCAGCGCGTGCTGGTCGTTCTCTTCCTTCCAGCGGAGCGCAAGGACATGCTCCTCGTCGCGCTCGAGATAGGGAGCCTTCATTGCCGCCCGGACCAGTGTCCGTCCTGCCGCGTCCTCAATCATGCCGGCTCCTGTTGGCGGTCATTACGCTCATGACGGTTGAAAAGACGCCGCCGCGCCCTACAACAGCCATGCAACGTGTCAGGCGCATGGATGGTTCCGCCGCCCGAGGGGGCAAATGTTGCCGGCGGGAACATTCTGTTAGCGGGTCCCGAAATGCCGCTTCGCGGATTATCGGGCGATTTTGAGAATCAGATTTCCGGGAAAGCCGATTTTTGAAATCGGGTTCCTTATTTCGCGACCTTCTATCTGTCAGTTTCCGGCTCTCACAATCGGACCGGCATACCGGTCAAAACGGGATCACAGAAAAATGAAATGGCTTAAATCGCTCCTCATCGTCGGAACGCTGCAGGTTCTGGCGGTCACCGCCGGCCATGCCGGCGCCAATCTCGACCAGATCAAACAGGCCGGCGTGCTCAAGGTCGGCACGGAAGGCACCTATGCGCCCTTCACCTATCATGACGAATCCAACGCGCTGGTCGGCTTCGACGTCGAGATCGCCAAGGCCATCGGCGACAAGCTCGGCGTCAAGGTCGAGTTCCTGGAAGGCAAGTGGGATGGGCTGATCGCCGGCCTCGACGCCAACCGCTACGACGCCGTCATCAACGAGGTCGGCATCACCGACGCGCGCAAGGCCAAGTATGATTTCTCGGATCCCTACATCGCCTCGAAGGCGGTGCTGATCGTGCGCGGCGACAATACCGACATCAAGACCTTCGCCGATCTCAAGGGCAAGAAGTCGGCGCAGTCGCTGACCTCGAATTTCGGCAAGCTTGCCGAGAAGAACGGCGCGGAACTCGTCGGCACCGACGGCTTCGACCAGTCGATCCAGCTTCTGCTCACCGGCCGCGCCGACGCCACCATCAACGACAGCCTGTCCTTCCTGGATTTCAAGAAGCACAAGCCGGACGCCAATGTGAAGATCGCCGCGCAGGAAGAGAATGCCGACTATTCCGGCGTCATCGTGCGCAAGGGCGATCCGGAACTGGTCGCGGCCATCAACAAGGCGCTGGCCGACATCAAGGCCGACGGCACCTACAAGAAGATTGCCGACAAGTATTTCGGCCAGGACGTTTCCCAGTAAGCCGAACAGTCTGTTGCCTGAATTC
>NZ_RZRY01000277.1:0-7840 GCF_003998035.1 Mesorhizobium sp. M2A.F.Ca.ET.039.01.1.1
GGCCTGGGTCATATAGGGGTTGGAGGGAACGAGGCGCTGCATGCCGGAATATTGCGGCGCGTCGGGCTGTGGCACGGCCGCCGTCTGGCTGCCGACATCGACGGCGGGCTGCAGCGCAAAGACGTCGCCCGTGGTACAGGCCGATATCGTCGCGATGGCGCCGGCGGCCAGCCCGGCGATCGCGATTCGCGCGCACTTGTTTCGTTGCGCCGCCATCAGCGCAGCGCCAAGTCTTCGAGCCATTGAAAGGCGTCCTTGTCCCCGAATGGCACAAGGTTAACCCTCAACAGTAAAGGAAAGATCAGCGCCGGCATTCATGCCTGGGGCGGAATTGCGGCGCTGTTCTTGCCGGGACGTGACCGAAACTTCCGGAATTGTGGCTATTGGCAGAAGGTGCCGCCGTGACGTCGCGGTTCCAGGTCGAGATGGAAATGCAGCGCGTGGTCGGCGTCGGCGCCCGGCCCAAGCACCGTCTTGAACGGTCCGCAGGCAGCCTTGCGCACTGCGTCGAGGAACTTCGCATCTTTTTCAGGAGGCGCCGGCCCGACCTCGATCCTGCTTCCGTCCGACAAGTTGAAGCTCGCAATATCGACCGCGTTGCCAAAGGCGTGTTCCGACAGTTTGCGGGTGCCGTTGCGCGGGCGGCAGACGAAGGCCGAGGCCTGGTTGACCGCCTTCAAATCGGCGCCGCGTTCGGCCTTTGCCGTGGGCTGGACGACATCGGCCATGAAGCGCGCCGTTGCCTCGGCCATCGGGCAATTGAGCTCGGTGCCGGGACTGACACTGATGGACTTGCCGAGCGTCTTCAAAACTATCGGATAGGGGATAGAGCAGCCGATTTGCGCGTCGTGCTCGGCCTTGTGCTCCTCGAACTCGACGCCAAGCGTCCTTAGCCGCTCGCGACACGCGGTTTCCTCGGCCGGCATCTCGTCGGCCGGCACATCGGCCGAGCGGGGATCGGGAAGCATCTTTTCCTCGCCGGCATCGGCCGGTTTTTCCGGCGGTTGCGGCGCGGTTTCCGGCGGCTCCGGCTCCAGTTCGGCGGGTTTTTCGGTCGGCGTGGGGACAATCTCCGGCGTTTGCGGATCGGGCTCCGCCCGTGCCCCGGACTGAGCGCCCTTCGAGCGCGGCGGATGGGCGTCCCATTTCGGATGCGACTTCTCCTGGTTCAGGAAGTCGTCGTCGCTGTCGAGGCGGCTTTTGCCTTGCCCGGACTTCTGGGCGCGGTTTTCCATATCCTGAGGACGTGCCCCTGGCGCCGGTGTCGTTTGCGGCGTCTCCGGTACCGGAGCGGCGCTCTCGCTGGCTGGCGGCAGGTGTCTCTTGTGCCGGTGATGATGCTTGGCGGCCGTGGCCGGCGTTATCAGCAGGGCTGCCGCCGCCAAAGGCAACGCCAATCTGCACAATCCGGAAATGCTCAGCGTTGCCATCGCCCCGAAACGGCAATCGCGTCGCGAAGTTGCCTGTACCGCCGGCCTTGCCGATCACAATCGGTTACCGGCGCGTTACGCGCCTATGGCTTCAAGGCCTTCCTCCAACCAGTCGGCAAGCATCGGCAGGCCGAGCAGGTATTTGGCCGTGCGCTTCCTTGGACGCTCCCTGGCGGCTGCCACCGCGTCAGCCCATTCGGATGCGTCATAGTCGCCGCGCCCGACCCAGGCGAGCGCGATCAGCTCGGCCGCTTCGTCGATGTTGAGATCGTTGATCAGCTCGCGGAATTCTTCCTCGGTGAGGTCTTCCGAGGCTTCCTCGACAAGGCCGTCATGGTGATGGCTGGCATGCGCGTCGCCGTCGAACTCGACCTCGTGCTCGGCGCCGTCGTCATAGTCCTCGTTGACGGCGGCGCTCAGCGCCTTGGCCTTGAGGATGAACAGGCGCACCGTGTCCGGGTCGATGGAAAGCTCCCATTCTTTCTCGAGGCGCTGCTGCACGGTCCTTCTCCACGTGATGCGCGTGGCCCGATGATAGCGGATTTGCAGCGCGCGTCACGCCCGGAGGCAAGGCTCTCCTTCGGGCCGTCCAAAATAGTTCGGCCGATGACGGCTTTTCGGGATGAAAGCGGATCGGGCCGGCGTTAGTCTGCCATTGTCACGCTCACGGAGGCATCGATGCGCAGACGATTGCTTGTTCAGGTCATGGCTATTGCGGCGCTGCCGCTGTTCGTCGCCCCGGCTTTTGCGGCCGGTGAAGGTGGCGGAAGCGGCCAAACCACTACCCAGTGCAAGAAGGGCGAAGTCTGGGACAAGAAGAAGAACAAGTGCGTGAAGCCGCAATATGGCATGCTGGATGACGACAGCATCTACGAGGCCGGCCACGATCTGGCGATGGCCGGGCGCTATGACGAGGCGATCTCGGTGCTGACGCTCGCCGCCAACAAGCAGGATCCGCGCATCCTCAACTATCTCGGCTATTCGCATCGCCATTCTGGCCGCGTCACGGTCGGCCTCGGCTATTACGAGGAAGCGCTGCGCATCGACCCGAACTACACGCTTGTGCGCGAATATCTCGGCGAAGCGCATCTTCAGATCGGCGATCTCGCCGGCGCTCAGGAACAGCTCAAGGAAATCGAAAAGCGGACCGGCACGGGCTCGCGCGAATACGGCATGCTGTCCGAGCAGATCGATCATTTCCTGCGGAGCTGAACAGGGCTTCAAGCTCTTCGGGCCGGCTGCGAGCAATCGTAGCCGGCTTTTTGTTGTTCGCCATCAACCGGCATCCGCGAAAGCGGTGATCATTTCGCCGAACTTCATTTTTGCACGTGAAAATCGCGCCAAGATCGCTATATTCAGGGAAATTGTGGTGAAACGGTTCCGTTAGCCCGAGGCTGCCGGACCGTTTTCTTTTTGTACCCATTTGACAAGGCTGCTCCCGACAAGCGGGGGTGGCGGCAGGAAAGGTCAGGCATATGATCAAGGTCCCGATGACAGGCGAGGGGTTCGCGTCATTGAAGGAAGAACTGCGTTGGCGCCAGCAAGAGGAGCGTCCGCGTATCATCGAGGCGATCTCCGAAGCGCGCTCGCATGGCGACCTGTCCGAAAATGCCGAATATCACGCGGCCAAGGAGTCGCAGAGCCACAATGAAGGCCGCATCAACGAGCTCGAGGATCTGATCGCGCGCGCCGAGGTCATCGACGTCTCCAAGCTTTCCGGCGACAAGGTGAAGTTCGGCGCGACCGTCGTGCTCGTCGACGAGGACACCGAGGAAAAGAAGACCTACCAGATCGTCGGCGACCAGGAAGCCGACGTGAAGTCCGGCCGCATCTCGATCTCCTCGCCGATCGCGCGTGCGCTGATCGGCAAGGAAGTCGGCGACGCCATCGAGGTGAACGCTCCCGGCGGCGCCCGGGGATATGAGATCGTCCAGGTGCAATTTATTTAGTGCGCTTCGCCAGATTGGGATGACGTTTCATTGAATTGTCATCCTGATCCAACTCTTTGTTGGAACATGATCTTTCGGTTCTCACTTTTCGAGATCATGTCCTGGCGTCGATTTCTGAGCTACCACGGCTCGCTGCGGATCCATTGCAAACGTTCGGAATTGGCTGAAGCCTCCGTGACGTCGTCATCCTCGGGTCTGCGCCGCGTCGCTTCGCTCCTTGCTCCGCCCGTGGATGACGAAGCAGCCGCGGTCTAAGCTGGCGCGTTTGATCTGAGCACCAGCAGCCGCTCAGCCTCGGCCATCACCTCAGCCGGCGTGATCTTGCCGCCGGGCGGCGCAAGCAAGGTCGATGCAAACTTTCCGCGCGGGCCGGTGAGACCGGGCTCCGTCGCCAGGAAGATGGCGACGGTCGGGAGGCCGAAGGCGCTGGCGAGGTGGGTGAGGCCGGTGTCGGCGCCGATGACGAGCGTCGAGCGGCCGAGGATCGCGGCGACGTCCGCGAGCGGCGATTTCGCAACCAGCAACGTCTTTGGCACGGCACCGGCGATGGCCTCCGCCACCTTCTTTTCCGCCTCATTCGACCATGTGACCACTGGCGTGAATTGCCGGTCGGCCAGCTCGCGCGCGGTTCCGATCCAGTCCTCGGCCGGCCATTTCTTGTCCTCGCGGCTGGTGCCGTGGAGCAGGAAAGCGGTTTTGCCTTCAACGCCGGGTAGCGCGCCCGCTGGCGGCACGATGCCGGACTCGAGCGCCGACAGGTCAGGCTGGTAGCCCAGCGCCAGGCCGAACAGCCGCCTGGTGCGCTCGATGGCATGCAGATCGCGCGGCACGGCGTATTTGCGCTGATAGAACAGCGTCGCCGAAGGCTCACGGGCGCTGGCGCGGTCGAAGCCGGCAATCGGCGCGTCGGCCTGGATGGCGACCAGGGCAGACTTCAACAAGCCTTGCGCGTCGACGACAAGATCGTAGCGGGAGGCACGGAGTGCTCGGCGCAGCCCGGCCATCTCACGCCACGTTCCGCCGTCGAAAAGCCTCTTGCGCCAGCGCCGGACCGCCACCTTGTGGATCACTCCAATCGCCGGATGCAGCGCCACGATGCCGGCAAACGGCTCCTCCACGCACCAGTCGAAGCTGATATCCGGACGATTGCGCACCGCGTCCTCGACGGCCGGAAAGGTGTGAATGACATCGCCCATCGACGATGTCTTGACGATCAGCACTTTCATGCGGCCGCCGGAACCTTGAGCAGGCGGTCGGCCGCGGCAGTGACACGGGCGACATCAAGGGTCTTGAGGCAGTTGAGATGCCCGAGCGGGCAGACTTTCTTGTGACAGGGCGAGCAGGACAGATGCAGCCAGATCAGTTCGGAGCGCTCGCTGAGCGGCGGCGTGTTTTCCGGCGACGTCGAACCATAGACGGCCACGATCGGCGTGTTTACGGCGGCCGCGACATGCATCAGCCCGCTGTCGTTCGAGACCGCAAGCTTTGCCGCGGCGATCAGGTCGATGGCGTCCTCCAGCCGCGTCTTGCCGGCAAGGTCGATGGCGCCGGGCGCGAGCGTCGCGATCTCGCCGGTCACGCCGGCATCGTTCTTCGAGCCGAGCAGCACGACGCCCAGACCCTTTGCCATCATGTTCCGGGCAAGCCCGGCATAGTGATCGCTCGGCCAGCGTTTTGCCGGGCCGAACTCGGCGCCGGGCATGAGCGCCACAAATTTCCTTCCCGTCAGCCCGAACCGCGCCAGCAGATCGGCTTGGTTGGCCTTGTCGACGGTAAGCTTCGGCGCGCGAAACGTGCCGCCGCGCGCGAGGCCGAAATAGGCGCGCGCCGTGCGCCGCTTCAGCGCTTCGGGCAGCGGCACGATGTCGGTCAGCAGGCCATAGCGCATTTCGCGCAAATTGCCGACACGATGGGGGATGCGGGCAAAGAACGGGATCAGTGCCGATTTCCAGCTTCCCGGCAGCACATAGGCCATGTCGTAGCGGCCGCGCAGCAGGCGGCCGAAGCGCCTGCGGCTGCGGAATTCGAGCGCGCCCGGCATCAGCGGGAAGTCGATCTGGCTGCGTATCTCGGGCATGCGCTTGACCAAAGGCGCGGCCCAGGCCGGCGCCAGCACATCGATCGCCGCGTTCGGATGTTTTTCCTTCAGCGCCGCAAACAGGCACTGCGCCATGACCATGTCGCCCACCCAGCGTGGACCGATCACGAGGATCGTTGGGCCTTCAGCCATTCGACATAGTCCCTGACGCCGGTTTCGACTGTGCGGAATTGGCCATTGTAGCCGGCCGCGCGCAAGCGGGACATATCAGCCTGCGTAAAACTCTGGTAGCTGCCCTTGAGATGGTCGGGAAAGGGGATGAACTCGATCTCGCCCTTGCCCAGCGTGTCGATCACCGTTTCGGCGACGGCGCGGAACGGCTGGGCGCGACCGGTGCCGCAGTTGAAGATGCCGCTCTGGCCCTTTTTCCAAAGCCACAGATTGACGTCGGCGACATCGCCGACATGGATGAAGTCGCGGCTCTGCTCGCCGGGGCCGAAGTCGCCATAGGCGCCGAAGAGTTTCGGATTTTCGCCGCGCTCGACCTGGTTGAACAGATGGAAGGCGACGGACGCCATGGCGCCCTTGTGCGCCTCGCGCGGTCCGTAGACGTTGAAGTAGCGCAGCCCCGTCACCTGCGAATGATCGGCGTCGACATTGCGGCGGACATAGTCGTCGAACAGTTTCTTCGAATAGGCATAGACATTGAGCGGGCGCTCGAACTCGGGCTCCTCGCGGAACTCGCTGCCCCCGCCATAGACGGATGCGGAGGAGGCATAAAGGAAGGGCACGCGCAGGTCGAGGCAGGCATGCAGGAGCCGCTTCGAATAGGTGTAGTTCACGTGCATCATGAACTTGCCGTTCCACTCGGTGGTGGTCGAGCAGGCGCCCTGATGGAAGACGACCTCGATGCGGCCGAGCGCGCCATTCTCGAGCTGGGCGAGAAAATCGTCCTTGTCGAGATAGTCGGCGACGCGAAGGTCGGCGAGGTTGGCGATCTTGTGGCCGTCGGTGAGATCGTCGACCACGACGATGTCGTCATGCCCCTCGGCGTTGAGTGCGGCGACGATGTTGGAGCCGATCATGCCGGCGCCGCCCGTGACGATGATCATGAAGGCCTCTGTCTGTTTGCGATCCGGGCTCTTATAGGGGAGGTGGGCTGGGCTGTCGATAAAGCTCGCCGGCCGCGGCTACGACGAATGTAGGGATGGATCGGCGGAAGGGCTTTCGGGATAAGCTGCTTGCAAGCACCGGGGCGAGGGCGCCGCGGTGCGGATACATGCCCGTGGTGCAATCATGACGTCCGATCTAAAGCCTGGCCTTCGCCATCTTCAAACCCTGCGGGTGGACGATACCCTGACGGTGCCTGCCATGACGCCGGCCTTTGCGGGATTCGGCGACATGCCGCCGGTATTCGCTACCGCCTTCATGGTCGGCTTCATCGAATGGGCGTGCATCGAGGCATTGCGCCCGTTCCTCGGAAGCCATGAGAGGACCGTCGGCACCCATGTCGATGTTTCCCATGTCGCCGCCACGCCTGTCGGCATGATGGTCACGGCAGATGTCGAGCTTATCGCCGTGGAAGGAAGAAAGCTGCGCTTCAAGGTGTCGTGCAGTGACGAGGGCGGACCGATCGGGGAAGGTTTCCACGAGCGCGCCGTGATCGACCATGACAAGTTCATGGCGCGTGTCTTGACCAAATCCCGGCAGACAGGTTCCTTGCCACAGTGAGGCCGCAAAGCTACCGCTCCAGTCGGCCTTAGCCAGCTGGCGCAGCGTAAGGGACCAAGAATGCCGTCGACCGAACTGCTCATCGCATTCTTCGCCACCACTGCGATCTTCGCCTACATCCCCGGACCCGCCATGCTTTAGCCGCGGCGCAGACGATGGCGCGGGGCCGCTGGTCGGGGCTGACGGCGGCTCTCGGCATTCATCTTGGCGGTTATGTGCATGTCTTCGCGGCCGCCGCGGGACTGTCCGTCCTGTTCCACGCCGTGCCGCCGCTCTATCTGGCGGTCAAGCTCGGCGGCGCGCTCTATCTGATCTGGCTCGGCGTCTCAATGATCCGCAAACGGACAGGCGGCGATACGGCTCTGCCGGCCATCGAGCGGAAATCGGCGCGGCGCGCCTTTTTCGAAAGCATCACCGTCGAGGTGCTCAATCCGAAGACGGCGATCTTCTTCATGGCGTTCCTGCCGCAATTCATCGATGCCTCGGCGGCGTTCCCGTCTGGCTGCAGTTCGTCGTGCTTGGAACCATCGTCAATCTGATGTTTTCCTCCGCCGATATTGTTTGCGTATTCCTTGCCGGCGCGATGATCGACCGGCTGCGGCGTTCAGGGCGGGCGCAGCGGCTGATGCAGCGTGCAGGCGGCGCCGTGCTTGTCGGCCTCGGCGTCCACGTGGCCCTGCAGAGAAGCTGAT
>NZ_RZRY01000278.1:0-7826 GCF_003998035.1 Mesorhizobium sp. M2A.F.Ca.ET.039.01.1.1
ACCCCACACGGGATGACCGGCCGGTCGCAATGCCTCGTCGCCACGACGACCGCACGGGCCGACCAGTCGCCGGCGCTGGTGCGCAGGCCAAAGCCGTCGCTGGTCCGCTTGGCGGCGATGACCTCGACATTGGTCTCGACGGGCGCATGCCATTGCCAGGCGTAGCGCTCCAGGCTTTCCACGAACGCCCCTTTGCTCATGAAGCCGTCCGGATCGCCGCCCTTGTAGGGCGAGCCGGGGAGCGCATTCAGCCAGTTCGGCGTGAGCAGCCGAAGCGAGCGCCAGCTCTGCGAGCGCCAGCGCTCGCCGATGCGCCCGCGCTCCAGCACGGCATGGTCGATGCCGGCCTGGCTGAGGCAATGGCTGAGCGCAAGGCCGGCCTGGCCCGCGCCGATGATGACGACCGCGCGTCTCATGGTTCAGTTCCGTCCGAGGAGAGGGAAGCGGCCCGGACCGGTTCCGGACCGCCTGTCGGTTTACTGGATGGTCTTGATGCCGACGGTGACCGGCACGCCCTTGGTCAGCACGTCGAAGACGGCCGAACGGGCACGCGACTGCTCGACCAGCTGCTGGAGCTTTTCGGCCGGCGCGTCGCCTTCGATCTCGAACGACACATGGATGTTCTGGAAGCCGTTGCGGACCTCATCGGAGATGCCGAGGATGCCGCGCAGGTCGATGTCGCCGTCCACCGAGCACTTTACCTTGGTGAGCTTAATGCCGCGCGCGGCGGCGATGTTGGCGACGCCGGCCATCAGGCAGCCAGCCAGCCCGTGCAGAAGCCACTCGACCGGGGTCGGCGCATTGTCGGCGCCGCACAGAATCGCCGGATGGTCGGCGTCGGCATAATGCGGCTTCTCGTGCTTCTGCTCGTTGCCAGCGCCGAAGAAGCCATGCATGACGGTCTTGCTGTGCGTGCCCTCGATCCACTCATTGTGGGCGCGGAACTGGAACTTGGCGAGCTCCGGCTGCCCGGCGACGAAATTGATCGTCGCCATCAGGTTCGGCGTGTCGACGCCATTGAGAGGAAGCCGTGCAGGTTTGGTGTTGGGTTGCATCATCATCTCCAAAGGTTGCTTTGCGGCTTGGTTGCCGTGACGGCCTCTGTTTGCCGTTGGAGCGTTTGAACGAGAGTGGATGCGACCGTGGAATTTTTCATACGCGCACCGTGGAAATTGGCATGGACGTATCGTTTGAAACGAGGTGGCTCACCGCTTGAGCCGATGCGCCGGAACGCAAAACCCCGGGCGTTGGGAAGCGCCCGGGGCTTGTCGACGGCGTGGCCGCGATCGCTATTGGCGGTTAGCCGATGGTGCGGATGTCCATCCCGCCGGTGCCGGAGGCAGCGCGGCCCGTCGAGGTGTAGTAGTCGATTCCCGAACGCGTGATGCCCATGTCCTTGAGCAGATAGTCAGGCATGGCATGCAAGGCGGCGCGGTCGCTGCGCATCCTCATCGCATGATAGAAAAGCCGCAGCGCCCGGCTGGCAAAGCCGATCGGGCCGACGCCCGACCGGCCGGTTTCATAGGCGGTATGCTCCAAACTCGTCATCGTCGTCTCCATTTTTGCGGCGCGACCATTTCGCGTCGGCGATGGCAGGACTGTCGCTGACGACCGGGGGAGCCAGCGTTGGAGCGGGCGTCGAAACTGCCGTGGAATCTGGCGATTTCTCAGTTTGAAATATCGTTCTTGGCACGGAGCACGTCCGCCTCGAAGCCTGGCGCGATCGCTTCGTCTTCGCGGGGCCTGCGGCCCGCGACCGGATCGAGGGGTGGCTTTGCGGGCCCGCAAACGAAGACACGGGCGGACATCGGCAATGAGGCTGGCGGTTCGCACCCTCGCGTATCGCCGAAACCCATGCCGGCAGGCAAGCCGCCCCTAGAACCGGTTCAGCAGCGAAAACAGACGGGAGGAGCAACCAGATGCCTGTCCCGGCGTTGAGTGACAGCAGCCGGCTCACGAGGCCGCAAGCCGTGGGCCGCCGCGAAATGCTCTTTGGGAGCCGCGCTCATGCCTCCACTGGTGCTCTTTGTTATCAAGAACCTCGCCATCGGGGCGATCATCGGGTTGGCCGTGGCGTGCTGGCTCCTGGCTTTCGGCACACTCGGCAGCCATCTGTCGTCGGGCGCGGGCGACTATGTGGCTGCCGGGATGATCGCCTATTCGATGGCGTCTTGCTTCGGGATGGGATTCCTGGCCACGGCCTTGATGTTTCTGGAGTAAGCCGTCTGCCCAACGCCGATGCCCCGAGGGCAACTACCCGGCGCCTGGCCATAGGCCTGCCGCTCACCGCAACGGCCGCCGGTAACTGCCCTCCGCCCCTACCTTTCCGCAAACGCCCTTGCGAACGAATCCATCATCGGCCGCACCAGATATTCGAAGAAGGTCCGGTCGCCAGTGCTGATGAAGGTATCGACCGGGGCGCCGGGATAAAGCTGTTCTCTCTTCACGCCGGGCGGCAAGGCATCGGCGATCTTCAGCCTGGCGCGGAAATAGGGCTCGTGGGTGGTGTCGTCGATCAGCCGGTCGGCTGAGATCTCGCTCACCGTGGCCGGCACCTCTGGCGTGAGCCGCGTGTTGAGCGCCGACAGCCTGAGCTTCGCCTTCTGGCCGACATGCACCTGGTCGATGTCCCTCGGCCTGAGCTTTGCGTCCACCACCAGACCCGATGACGTGGGCAGGATCTCCATGATCTTCTCGCCGGGCGCGACCACGCTGCCTTGCGAATTATAGGTGGAGGACACGACGATGCCCGCCGCCGGCGCGGTGATCGTCGTGCGCTTCAGCACGGCTTGCGCCGCGCGCATCTGCTCGTCGATGTCGGCAAGGTTGGTGCGCACGTCGTCGAGCTTGGTCAGCGCCTCCTCGACGCGCTGCGTGGTGGCGCGCTCGGTCTGCGCTTCGGCCTCCGCGATCTGCGTGTTGGCGGAGGCAAGGTACGCCGCCAGCGCGCCGGCCTGGCCGACAAGGTCGGCCTCCGAGCGCAGCAGCTGCGAATATTCGGTGCGGTTGGTCAGGCCCTTGCTGAGAAGGTCGGTCTTGATACCGAGTTCCTTCTTCACCACCTCGGTCTGCTGCTCGATGGCCGCCTTCTGCGCGTTCAGGCCCTTGACCGACTCGCGATGCATGGCGACCCGCTGCGCCAGGATCGACTGCTCCGAGCGGAAGCGCGCAAGCCTTGCGTCGAACTCCTTCTGCTGTTCGCGGATCAGGTTCTGGAACTCCGGCTGGAACGGCGCCGGCGCGGGCTCGCTGATCGGCGCCAGCCGGTCCAGCCCGTCGCGCTCGGCCTCCAGCCGCGCGGCATTCGCCTTGAGCGCGATCCACTGCCTCGTTAGCCGGTTGAGATCGGCCTCCGGGGCGGTCCGGTCGAGCAGGATGAGTTCCTGGCCTTCGCGCACGCGGTCGCCTTCATGCACAAGCAATTGCCTGATGATGCCGCCCTCGCGATGCTGGATCAGGATGTTGCCGCCGGTCGCCGCGATCGTGCCTTGCGTGATCACCGCGCCCGCCAGCGGCGCGCTCGCTGCCCAAGTGCCGAAGCCGCCGGCAAGAAGCGCGATCGCCGCGTAGCCGGCAAAGGCCGTGCGCCGGAAATCGGTGCGCGGGCGGTCGTGGAAGCTGAGGCTTGGCGCGGACATCGCCTACGACCCGCGGCGGATGGTCTGCGAGGCGCGGATGACCGGGGCGAACGATCCCGTCACCACCGTGCTCCGCTGCGCGCCTGGTTGCCGCAGCACCTCGGCGCTCGGTCCGAACGCCTCGATGACGCCGCCGCGCAGGACCATCACGCGGTCGCAGGCCGCTGCGATCGAAGGGCGATGCGTGATGACGATCGTGGTGACGCCCGCCGCGCGCGCGGCCGCCAGTACCGCTTCGAGCGCCGTTTCGCCGGCGCCATCGAGATGCGTGCTCGGCTCGTCCAGCACCAGGATGCGCGGATTGCCGTAGAAGGCGCGCGCCAGCCCGATCCGCTGCCGCTCGCCGCCCGACAGCGTCCCGGCGACCATCGTCTGGTAGCCGTCGCGCAGCGAAAGGATCAGCTCATGCGCCTCGGCGCGTCTTGCCGCCTCGATGATCGCCGCGTCGTCCGCGCCTGCCTCGAAGCGGGCAATATTCTCGCTGACCGAGCCGGGGAAAAGCTCCACCTCCTGCGCCAGATAGCCGATATGCCGGCCAAGCTGGCTCTCGTCCCAGGTCCTGAGCTCGGCGCCGTCGATCCGGACCGAGCCGCCGCTCGGCTGGGTCGCCCCGACAAGCAGCCGCGCCAGCGTCGATTTGCCGGCGCCGCTCGGGCCGACGATCGCCACTGCTTCGCCGGGCTGAATCGCGAAGCTCAGCCGCTTCAGGATCGGCTCGGCGCCGAACGTCGCATTCGGCCCGATGAAGAAAAGATCCTGCGCGGCAATCGCGCCGGCCGGATCGGGCAAGGTTAGTTTGCTTGCTTGTGCCGGCTGCGCCGCAAGCGCGACCTGCAGCCGCGTCCAGGCGCGCCTGGCCTCGCCGATCTGTCGCCACGAACCGATCAGCTGGTCGAGCGGCTGCAGCGCGCGCGACGACACCAGCGAGGAGGCGAAGATCATGCCGGCCGTCATCTCGCCCTTCAGCACCAGCCAGGCGCCGGCGCCGAGGATCGCCAGCTGCAGAATCATGCGCAGCGCCCTGGAAGTGCCGCTGAAGATCGCGTTGGCGCTGGCCGAGCGGTCATGCAGCACGAGCGCCTCCGCCACATGCCGTCCCCATGCGCGCGCGGCGTTTTCCACCATCCCCATGGCGCGCAGCGTCTCGGCGTTGCGGGCAAAGGCCTGCTCGGCCCGGCTGGCCAGAGCCGAGCGCTCCGCGGAGAGCGCATCGTTCCTGCCGATGGCAAGCTGGTTGGCCACGACCAGCACGACCAGCAGCGCGGTGCCGCCGAGCGTCACCCAGAACAGCACCGGATGGATGAGGTAGAGCAGGCCGAGGAAGACCGGCGCGAAGGGCAGGTCGAACAGCACCGCCACACCGCGCGAGCGGATGAAGGCGCAGACCGCGGCGAGGTCGGCGAGCGGCGACGGCCCGCTCCGGTCGCCGAGCGAAGCGGCGAAAACCGTCGCGCCCAACCTGTCATTGACGGTGGCGGCGATGCGCTGCGTGTAGACGGCGCGGACGGCGTCGAGAAAGCCGAGGAAGCCGAGCGCCGCGACTGCGATGACCGACAGATAGACCAGCGTTTCGACGCTGGAGGAGGGCAGCACCCGGTCATAGACCTGGAGCAGGTAAAGCGGGACCACCAGCAGCAGCAGGTTGATCAGCAGCGAGAACAGGCCGACATCGCTGACCGCGCGCAGGAACACGCCGCGCAGGGAAACGGGCCGCAAGCTGGTCGGAGGGCGCTCTCGCGACATTGCCCTGGACGCCTAGGCTGTGTGTTCGGCCGTGACGTTCAAATGGCTCTGCTGCAGTTCGTCCAGCGTGTAGGCGTGAATGTAGTCGATCTTCATCTGGGCCGGCGTGGCGAGATGATCCGGCGGCGCGCCGGCCTGGCCGCCGACCGCGAGATCGACCAGCATGTACATCGGCTTGTTCATGTCCGACGGGGTTGCCGCTTGCGCGACCTGCACGCCGTCATAGGTCCAGACCAGCTTGTCCGGCGTCCACAACAGGCCGTAGGTGTGGAAGCCGGCGGTATCCATGACGTTCACCGTGGATCCGACCGTCGTGTGCTGGCCCGTCTCGAGGGTATGCCCCGTCATCAGCAGCGAATTCGGCTTTTGGCCATACATCTCCACCACGTCGAGTTCCGGCGGCCACGAACCGTCTTCCGGCAGCAGCCAGAAGGCCGGCCAGGCGCCGGCGTTTTCCGGCAGGTCGGCGCGCATTTCGAAATAGCCATAGGTCTGCGAGAACGAGTCATGCGTGGTGAGCAAGCCGGAGGTGTATTCGTAATTGTTGATCAGCGGCTTGATGTCGGCCGGCGCCTGCGCCGCGGTGATGGTGAGCACGCCATTGTCGATGCTGAACGGATGCACCGAGCTGGTCGGCGCGTAATTGGCGTCGATATACCATTGCAGCTCGTTGTTCCGGGTCAGCGTGCTGCCGTTCGCCGCGCCCCACCAGAAGTTGGTGTCCCAAGTGCCGCCCTGGCTATTGTTGAGGTTCAGCGTGTTGAACTCGTCGCTGAAGGACAGCGTCATGCCGGACTTGTCGATCGGCAGCTGGAACTGGCTGGGCTGGAACTTGTCGATGGTCGTGTTCTTGAATTCGAGGATCTCGCCCGATCCGAGGTTCAGCACCACATTCGGCCCCGCCTGGATCATGCTGTCGTGGATGGCGGCGAAGGTAGTGAAGCCGTAGCCATCGAGCCGCACGGTGTCGTTCGCGGCGAAATTGACGATGGAGTCGCTGCCATTGCCCTTGGCGATGATGAAAGTGTCGGCGCCGCCGCCGCCGCCATCGATCAGCACATCGTTGCCCGCGCCGCCGTCCAGGGTCTGGCCGCCGCCCTTGGCGGTGATGATATTGTCCAGCGCATTGCCGAAGGCATAGTTGTGGGCGTTGGTGACGACGAGGTTCTCGACATTGTTGGGCAGCGTGTAGCTCATCCATGTGTTGATGGTGTCGACGCCCTGGCCGGCGTACTCGACCACTTTGTTGCTCGCCGAATAGAGGTAATAGATGTCGTCGCCTTGGCCGCCATACATGGTGACGTTGACGCCGCTGGAGGCCCAGATGGAGTCGTTGCCGCTGCTGCCGTTGAACGTCCCGGGCGAGGACGCCGAAAACCAATGGTTGGAAGCGCCGCTATAATAAAGAGGAACGCCTATCGCGTTGACGACGAAGCTCATCGGACACTCCTTCCTGGGTGGTGGCTGACTTTCAGGCCAACCTGCAAAGCCGGCCTATGGTTCCAAGGAATCGCGTCACAGTACAGTAAAAATTGCCATTCATCGATTAATGATTAGAAATGATTATGATAAGGTGTATCTAATGCAATTTAAGCGCGATAATTACACCTCGAATTACCCAATTTTACTCAATATTGCGAGACTCATGCCAAAATATTGGGCAGAATGCTGCTCGTGATCGCAATTGACCAGCGCGGCGCCCGCGATGAACGAGGGTTGAGTCGCCAAGCGCGACGGTGGACATTCGAGCCGGAAACCCGATCGCAGCACCAACGTCCTATCCCCGTCACAAAGCGGCACGGTAGCCGCGGGGCGAAAAATTTGACAGTCTCTGTCGGATCGGCTGGAGGTCGCCCGTCCTTAGGGCATCGATCAACGAAACCAGAGAGGATATCGAGACATGCCGAGCACCATCCACCTGCACCGCGTCCTGGCGACCAAGCCGGAGAAGGTCTACCGCGCATTCGTCGAGGCCGACGCGCTGGCCAAGTGGCTGCCGCCGAACGGCTTCACCTGCACGGTGCATGAGTTCGAGGGCAAGGTCGGCGGCGCCTACAAGATGTCCTTCCGCAACTTCACCACCGGCGGCAGCCATTCCTTCGGCGGCGAATTCGTCGAACTCGTCCCAGGCGAGCGCCTGCGCTACACCGACCGCTTCGACGATCCCAACCTTCCGGGCCAGATCGAGGTGACGGTGACCTTGAAGAAAGTGTTGGTCGGCACTGAGATCAACATCACCCAGGCCGGCATCCCGGACGCCATTCCCGCCGAGGCCTGCTATCTCGGCTGGCAGGAATCGCTGCGCAATCTGGCCAAGCTCGTCGAGCCGGAGATCAATCAATAGTCTCGGGCAAACCGGCGCGGTTGCCGTGATCCTCCCGCCTGGAATTGCGTCAAACCGAAAAACGTGGCGGCCGGGTTCCCGGCCGCCGCGTTCCCCAAGGT
>NZ_RZRY01000279.1:0-7822 GCF_003998035.1 Mesorhizobium sp. M2A.F.Ca.ET.039.01.1.1
GCCGTACCGCGTCCCGGCTGACCGTGATACCCAGATCCCGGCCGGCGACGGTGACGGTGTGGTCGTCGACCCGCGTGACCTCGCCGATAAGCTCGATTTTCTGCCCACTGCTTATATTGGGCGTTCTGTCCACGATAGAGTGCGGCTGATGATAACTCGGGATCAGCACGCTCACTCGGTCCTCGGTGACGCGCTTCCGTACTGTCGCGGTGATCACGACTTCGTCGCCGACTTTGATAGAGCCCTTCGCCATGCCAATGACTCTGGCGCTGCAACCGGCTTCGTCAAGCGGTTGCTAATGGAACATCGGCCTGAATGTCAGGTTGATTGATCAGTTGGCGCGCCAGGCTGCTATCCAGGCGCGTCGCGTCGGGTGGGGTGCCTTTTCCGCGTTCCAAGGCCCACACGCCGATAAAGAGCCCGACTGGCACCCATGGCAGGCGGGCTCTTTCAAGATTGCTCTTAACCATGCCGAGCGCTCGACGGGAACAACGTCCATTAACATTTGTTATGGCGGCATGCAGAGACCAATAGCCGTAACAGACCCTATTCCCGTAAGCATTCAGCTTGCGGCCATCCGCCTCCAGGTTGCGATCGACAGACGCCGGATCCAACAGGAGCGGTCGGCTCCAAAGGATGCCCCGCCTAACCTACCGCCTATCAGCGGAACCTAATGTTTGCCTCCCGCTTATGCGGAGATGAGCACGCGCGGCGCCAATTTCCTCGAGCGTTGGATGGCAGAGCATCTGCCCAAAGTGCTGACGGATGACCCTGCCGCGATAAGCGATCTGACTGACCAAGCGATGGAAGCTGCGGACCAAGAGGGCATCGAGGTCAGCGAGATATATGAGGAAGTCGGCAGCGTGTTTGAGGTGATCGCTGCGGCGATGCAGCACCGCGACGGCAGTTTGCCGGACAATGATCTCACCGAATTCGACCTCCTTGCCGGCCGACTTTCACGAGAGGCGAATCTCACGGACGCACAGGCTCGCGATCTGATTGAGCGCTTCGGCACGGATTGGGAGAAACTCCTGAATGAAGCTCATTTCCTGAAAGAGCTTGAAGGTCGGCTTAGGCAGGAATAAATCCCTCATCGGTGCGGCGACCCTTTCAGTCACGAGGATCGCCATGGGTAAGGAATATCCGTTCTCAGAAGGCACGCTCGGCGGCAAGCTTGCGGCCGGCACTGGCCTATCCGTCTACTGCCTCACATGCACACGCCGCGCGGTGCTCGACGTGGCTGAACTGGTCAAACGGTTCGGCCCGGATCAGCCGTGCCTTCATTGGGATTTGCTCAAAATCATCTATTGCCACGAATGCCGCGGCACCGGCCGCGACGATCGGAACCTGCAGTTCACCAACCACGCGCTGACGCCAGACAAGAGGCGTTAGAAAAGGCGAGGCCTCTTTCCGTTCACCGCACGTTCAAATCATCAGCAATTGCTAATGGATTTTGTTCACGGCCAACTGGATTAGGCCAGTTCCTAGCCAAAAGAGGTAAGATGGCGCGACGCCGAAGGGCCAGGACGCCGGAGCAGCGGAATGGCTGGACGCCTTGCCCTTAGGCCCAAGGGCCTCCTCCGTCGCCGCTGGTACATCCGCAGTCGGCAACGGAGGTCGGAAGCGGCCCGGCACGCTGACGGGGTAGGCCAGTGAGCGCCGGGCCTAACCGGGGGGACTTCGGCTCGCGCAAATATACGCCGCTGCCCAAATAGAAGGCACATATCCATAAGGACGATGAGGGAGTAGTCTCAGCCCGTCTCATCTCGGGACCAAATTGCTGGCATCAATTTTGCAACAGCCGAATTGCTGGCAAGGGGATACTCTTCACATGCGATTGTCTACTCAGCCTGGGCGAAAGCCAGGATCACCGAAATGCATATACTCGGCGCCACTCCAGATCGACGATGTTCAGATCAATGAAAACGGCGATGTGACCGTCTCGATTATTGCTGACGACATCTACTCGAAGCAATCGAAACAGCGCTATCAGATCACACTGACCGAAGCCGAAATCAGCATTCTCTTCCGTCGCGCCGAACGGCGCTTGCGAGCCTGATGCTTGCCGATAAGCCCGCCGCATGCACGATCCGCAGGGGCGTGCTCGACCGCAACACACAGCGGCCCGACAGTTCCACGCGTTGGGGTGCGTTGGGTTGAACCGCCGGGCCAAGCCGACTCGGGGTGGCGTAGAGGGAGTCGGCCGATGCAGAGGTTACATTAGCAAGGCTGCATGAATATCACGGTTGGTTACATTCCACCGGTTTGGTAGTGTCGACCCAAGCGCAGGGGATGATGCATGACCATCGACGACGACATAGCTCGGGTCGAGCAAGACATTCGCGAGATTGAGGCGCGAATAGAGCGCCAGCGCGGGACAATCACTCAGGCGGAGGAATCTGGCTTGCCGACGGAAGGGCCGCGCAACTTCTTATGGTTTCTGAGAGAGACGTTGAGCCTGAGCCGCGATCATCTGGCCCGGCTGATCACCGACCAAGCACTGGCTTCCCGCAATTCTGAAAATTCAACTGAGACACCGCGGCATGCGCGATAGCGAACTGACCGAGCGGCCCGGGAAGGGCTGGACGCCTCGGGCGAAAGGGCCAGGCGACCATGACATCGAAAAGGTTTGGTGGGCGGCCATTCGCCTCCACCATCCCAAGCTGAACACTACGACCTATTGGGATGGAAGCACGTTGGTCGGGCTCGATCATTGGGGCTACCGCGGCGAGAAGTGGTGCATGCGCAAGCCGCCGGCCGATCATCCGCCATTGCCCGAGGTCTACCGGCGCGAGCGAGAGCGCGCACAGCAGGAAGCGCTCGATCGAGTGCGCATTGCAGCCCAAGCCCGGATACTTGCCCAAATTCAGGCGAGCGGGAAGCGCCAGAGCACACCGGACGAGTTTCAGGTGTAGGACAGCGGCGAGAGGAAACGCGCGCTGGTGGCGGGGCCCTATGGATTGGCCTTCACCTTCTGCAGCCAGGTCCGAAGCTGATCACCGTTGATCAGTTCGAGCCGCTTCTGGCTGAGCAGCGGGCCGATATAGCGGTCTTGGGCAACCAGGGGAGGGAAGTCGGACGTCGTCAGAACATAGCCCTTCGAGACGTCGTTCTCGGAGAGGATCGCCAACGCTAAGCGCGCAATGGCGTCATAGTCGACCAACAGCCCTTCCTTGTATGCTTTCACGGATCCGATGATCTTGACCGTCCCCAACGTGTGCTTGGTGGCAATCACGTCGAGCCCATAATCATGGCTGGCCGGAGTCAGAATGACCTCGTCAAACCCGTCACGCTTGAACGCGCCGGCCACGAGCTCTTCCCATTGGCGAGAAGACAGCGCGTGGGCGTCCCACTTCCTTGTAAGGCTATCGACCACCACTTCCCAGACTGCGGCCGTGGAGCGCACAAGGGTGTCCTCAGCAGCCGACGTGTCCGGGATGATCAGGCAGGCGAAGATGATCTTGACGGTTGCCGCTCCGTCGATCTTGAGGGACAGCACGTCAGAGGCAGTGATCGATACGACTTCCGGTTCGGGTGTCTTCGGCATAGCCGATACTGCCCGGCAATGGACCAGCACTCAAGCCATGCCAGAGCGCTGGCCAGGGAAGCCCGCCAGAGGGCGATCGAGGCAAGAGCGGCGTAGGACAGCGGCCAGCAAGAAGCGCGCTGGTGGCCTGCTATCGGCGCCCGCGCCGGACATCCTCCACGGCATCGGCCGCGGCATTGTTCAGATGCTCGCAATCCATTTCAGCGCCCTTCAGAGAGCCCTTCGCCTGGAGCCGCTCTTTCAGCACCGGACAAGTGCTGGCCATGAAGCTTGGCAATTCGATCGAGAACCTATTCGATCCGGTAATCTGGACATTGGCGCTCAGCGAGCAATTCGGACACTTGACCCTCATGAGTCACCCTCGTCATCGCCCAGGTAAGCTTTCACAAAGCCATCATCCCTGTGCTTGACGCCTTCCTGAGAGGTGTGGTGCCACTTGATCTCCCACAGGGCGGTATTGGCAAGATGTTCCATGATGCGAACCCGATCAGCGGCAGACGGGAGTTGATTGATCAGGTCGTTGACCGCCTTCAGTCCGCCCCTCCGGCCGCCACCCTTCCGATAGGCCTGCACATAAATATCATCAGCCATGTTCACCCTCTCAAATAGCTATCCCTTGTTGCTGGCAAAGCATCATTACTGCAGTGGTTTCGTTGCTAGTGCCGCCCATGCCGGAAACCGCGAACACGCGCTGATCTGAGGTGTTCGTCGCCAAAACCCCGACAAATGGCGTCTGACCGGCATAGCCTCCATAGCTGTTCTTGGCGTTCACGTAGCCGCAGGCGCTCACGACGCCCTTGTCCGATATCGATCCGACGATGTTGCCAAACATCGCGCTGCCCGGGTCTTTCAAAGACTCCGTGACGTAGCGCTTCACGACCTCAACATCGCTGGCCGGCAAAGCATATGGCCGATAGGTTTCTGATGGTGCGGCCGGCGCTGGCGGGAAGCTTGCGGGCTGTGTCGGGGGGAATTGAGACTGTGGCGTTGACTGGCATCCGGCCAATATTGCCAGGCCGACAACAGTCGCAACGGCGCGCTTATTCATCCCCCAGCCCCTCCCACAAGGCGAAGTGAGCATCAGCTAATATTCAATATTTGGCAAGCGGGAGAGTTATAATACGTTTGCGGCCTTTACGGCTGCGACGAGGAACAGCATCAGAGATCCGATCGCCACGATGGGCGTAATCCAAAATGTGGCCTTTGCTACGATCTTCCTTGTCCCTTTCAAGGCAGGCTCTCGTCCTTCGCGCAAATCCGTCAGAAACC
This sequence comes from Mesorhizobium sp. M2A.F.Ca.ET.039.01.1.1, assembly GCF_003998035.1. Classification (NCBI taxonomy): domain Bacteria; kingdom Pseudomonadati; phylum Pseudomonadota; class Alphaproteobacteria; order Hyphomicrobiales; family Phyllobacteriaceae; genus Mesorhizobium; species Mesorhizobium sp. M2A.F.Ca.ET.039.01.1.1. Next base: position 4,817 of record NZ_RZRY01000279.1, read on the forward strand.
CCGCGTAGACGTTAGCGACGACGGAAAAATTGATCCAAGCCAGACCGCCGGCGACGAGAGTTGTCGCCACACCGTAGATCAGCAGAGGACCACATGCTTGATAAAGGCGCGCTCTTGCCTCGCCAGCCTGGGAGATCGCCAACAGCGACCCAGCATGTACCGCCAGGAGCGAGGCGAGCAGCCATTTGCCATACTCGTATTGCCGTTCGAGCGCGCCGAAGAGCATCTCCTTCTGCGCTTGGTATCGAGTCTCAATCGGAATGATCGGTGGAGGTTCAGGCGCCTCGGCTGGCTCGTCTGCCGGCATATTCATTTCCTCAGTCTCACGCCAGCGCCACCGCCGTTCTCGGGGATGAACTCGACGCCGGCTGCTTCGAGGGCGCGGCGCATGTCTTCAAGCGTCCGATCATATGGAGCACGCTTGCCGGCCTCGAAGTTCGCGATCGTTGCCTTGGCGACCTTCGAAGCCGCGGCGAGCTGATCTTGAGACCATCCGATAAGCGCTCGACCGGCTCGGCATTGGGCAGGCGATACAGACAATTTGATGCAACCTTATATCAAAAGTGTTGACTAAGCTTATGGTGTAGGCTTATACCATTAGTGCAAAGTTCTTACAACCTGGAGCAACACCATGCCGAACACTGTTCCGGCTGCCGGCGAAGCTATGCCCGCGGACGAGGGAATGCAGATCGTCACCGGGCGCTTTTCCCGCCGCGCCATGTTCGTCGGCGCAATGGCCTCTCTGCCGGCCATAGCGGTCGCAGGAAGCGCTCTTGCGGCCACAGCCGCCGAGACGCCCGACGAACGCGCTGTGCGGCTCGCAAATGAACTATCTGAAGCAATGAACGGCTTCATGACACCGGCCGGAGGGACGCCCGGCTGGGTGGCCCACGTCGGGCCGTCAAACCATCCCGATCCGATCTGGTTCTCTCAGGATGCCGGATCGGCTCCCGACCCGCTCGCCGATACCATCGCCGAATATAACACCAAGGTAGCCGAGTTCTCGGCCATCCCTGAAAAGCAGATAACATCGGACGAGATTGAGGAAGCCTTTGTGATGGCTACCTATGGTCCAGCCTCTGATAGGCTATGTTATGCAACGCCGCCCGCGACCAGCCTTCGGGGCGTAGCAGAAGCAATTCGCTACGCAATCGATCAGAAGGCCTTCATCGACATTCCGGCGGAGCGCGTCGTGAAGTCGGCGCTAGCCTATCTTGAGCGGCGGTACGGGGTATGAACGCGCCCACCGGAAGTCTGAAGCCGTTCGGCTGCCCGGATGGAGTAGATCCCGCCACATGGCGCCAGGCGATCGAGAAGCGGCTCAACGACTTGTTCGACCGCGCCACAGCCCTGATCACGGCTCTTGACCTGATGGAGGCCGATTGCGACCTCGAGGACGGCGCCGATGCCGAGCCCTGGCTTGGTTGGGGAGAACGCGGCCCTGGAAGCGTCGTGCCTTGGAATGATGGCCGCGGCAGTCCTCACGATGACCGAGAGCTCGAAGACGAGCACGGCGGCGATATCAATGACGAACCGCAAGATGATGACGAGCGGGAGGCCGATGACGCTGAGCATGACCAGCTCGGCTATATCGAGGGCGGGCAATCATGACCGTGCTCGACATCATGTTCATCGGGACGATCCTCGCCGGCGTCATCGCGCAACGGCTCATTGCAGGCTAACATTTCGCTTACGAAACAATATGGCCCGGCTGCTCTCAAGGTGGCCGGGCCTTAGTTTCGCAGGGTCCTATGACAGGTTCAATACCACTCCAGACAGATCGATTTTCTGATCGGCCGAGTCCTTCTTTTCGCTTTGGTCGTTTGTGCCCTGTCGAAACGAGGGAGTGTAAGGCTGGTACGCGTACTCTGGCATAGGCGCCGCGGTGAGTGGCTGGCTTAGTCCAGCTACCTTCTTCGGTTCATGCGCCATGGTTAGTCTCCACGTTTAGCCCCATAGGATAGTAATGCTTTCGAGAAATCCAACGAAAACCTTCGAACTTTGTGACCGTAGCGACGTCGAGGTCGCCGCCGACCGTATTCGCACCAGGTAGAAAACGAACGAACGAGACAGTGGTTTCGGCTAGAAACCGGGCTAGGTCAATTGCATCCTGAACCGGCATAGAAGGTTCCAGCAACTGGGCTTGAGACGCCTGTGCGATCTGTTGCGTCAAGGCGGCCGCATCCTGGGCACTGATTCCCGCTTGCGTCAGTATGGCTGTAGTTTGCGGCGAAATTCCTAAGACAAGACGAACGCAGGCGTCCGGTTGACCATCCCACTCGATTCTGCAGTCCTGCTCGCCAGCAATCAATTGCGGGGCGATCACCGTGGCACCCGTCAGTTGCATCTTCCAAAGTTCGCTACCTGCAGCACCGGCAGAATACCCGCCAACGAAGAATGTAAATGACGAGGCGTTCCGAACGGGGTCCGGAAGCGCAGCAAAAAGCGCGCTGAACCTCCCAAACGCATAATCGGCGACTTGTTTGATCGTATAGACCTGCAGATCGATGCCGGCTGCACCAGAAGCAATCTCGTGGCGGATTTCCTTGGCGATGGTAGAGATCGATGAATTGCCAAAGTTCCCAAGCCCGCAAGTCATCGCGGCGACGGGCCTCCCTCGGATTAGGTTGAACAACTTGTGTCCGTTGTCATAGACCCGCATCACGATTTGGTTGCCAGCTGCATCCGTGGTGACCATAGAAGACGCGCTGTCCGCGACGAAAACCAAGCAGTCGTGGACTTTAACTGCGATGCAGATAGTCATTTTGCCCTCACCCCTTGGCGGGCAGAAAGCTCCCGATTCCAGTCTGTTGTCAACAGAGAGTGGCGGTTTTCCGGGCTTTTCATCCTGGGGCGGCTACCCGCACGGCTACCCACGCCAAAGCTTGCAAGGGTAGCCTACCGCAGCGGTAGAATTAGAATTTGCAAGTAATTTCAACGTTGGTGCGGACGACGGGAATCGAACCCGTACGATCAGAGATCGAGGGATTTTAAGTCCCTTGCGTC
>NZ_RZRY01000027.1:0-24800 GCF_003998035.1 Mesorhizobium sp. M2A.F.Ca.ET.039.01.1.1
AGAACCAGCAAGGCATCCAGCGGCTCGCCGTCAACACTGTCACCCGGCAAATTACTCGGCCGGGCTGAGGGACGAGGATGAGCTTCTCGCCGGCGAGCATAGTCCCTTCATCGCTGGTTCAATGGGTGCCCGCTGAGACCTGCGAATCGGCGGGCACCAATCGGTACAAAGGTGTATTATTGCCGATCCCTGACGAACTAGACAATGAATATCTCACATTCGGAGTGTCTCCAGTGCGGACATCAAATCGTTCGGAAAGGGACTTGGTTTAAGCGCATAGCGTATTTCGGATGCCCGTCGTGCAATGCTTCGTCGCGGCTTGGATACCCTGAAAAGCTACGCCTTTCGCGGCTCATAAACATCTAGGTGTCACTGATGTAATTGACACAACATGCCCCGCTGACTGCCAAGGCCCGCAGCTTGCGAATAAGTTACGCCATATGCACCATTCGCCGCATGCTCGATGACGAAATTGACCAACCGGCCCGGTAAGGGCTTTATGCCATGGAAAGTCGGCGACGGCGAGGACGCCGTCGACACGGTTTGCTGGGCAGCTCGGATTGTGAATTTCCCGATCGGAAATGCAGCAGCCTAAAGGTTTCGGACGCCTTCTTGAATATAAAGAGGAGAGCGGACCGACTGCGTCTTAGGCCCCTTCACCTATAACGGACATTCAACAGGTGAAGACGACGTGCCTGACGCCCCGACTGCGACCGGGCTGCTTACGTTCGCTTCTATCATGGCTCAGTGCCGCTACCAAACGGGGTGAAGCTCACTGGGTCCTGATAGCCGCGAAGCTTCTTTCGAACCGGTCCACGACCTCATCGACATCCGCCATCGCCAGGCAGAGCGGCGGGCACATCCGGACGGCCAGTGCGCGCAAAAACCAGCGGAGGCCGAGGTTCTTGCCTGGGGCGGGGTCAGCGACATCCTCGTTTCCAACGAGGTCGTTTCCTCCCGCAAGCTGGCGCGTCTGGCCGCGTTGACCAACATGTCGAAGATTTCGATTTGTGCCGATAGCGCGATCGTGGTCGACCAGATCGAAGCAGTTGCCGAATCCTCTGCCACGCGGTTGACCGTGCTGGTCGAGATCGACGTCAGCGGCGGCCGTTGCGGTGTGGAGCCCGGCGAACCGGCCACGGCGCTGTCGGTACGCATAGCGAGAAGCCGCCATCTGGTGTTCGGCGGCCTGCAATCCTATCAAGGGCGCGCCCAGCACCTGCGCACCGAACAGGAGCGACGCGACGCAATCGGCCAGGCTGCCGCGCGAACGGCGGATACTGTCGCCGCGATCAGGCGGCAAAAGCTGGAATGCGCTATCATAGGCGGCGCAGGCACGGGTACCTTTGCCCACGAGGCAGCCAGCGGCGTCTACAACGAGTTGCAGGCTGGGTCCTATGCGTTCATGGATGCCGACTATGCACGAAATCGCCCCGCTCCCGATTTCGAACAATCGCTGTTCGTGTTGAGCACCGTCATGAGTGCTGCCCGTCCCGGCATCGCGGTTCTGGATTGCGGCCACAAGGGAATTGCCATCGACAGCGGGCTTCCTCTCGTTCACGCCAGACAGGATATCGACTATGCCGGCGCATCGGATGAGCACGGTTCGCTCATCCTGCGTTCGGATCCCGGAAGCCTTGCCATCGGAGAAACGCTACGCCTCGTTCCCGGCCATTGCGATCCAACGGTCGACCGCTATGACTGGTATGTCGGCATGAGCGGCAAACGGGTCGAATGCGTCTTTCCTGTAGCGGCGCGCGGAATGATGCAATGATGCTCGCGGTTCTTCCAGAGGCCCCACAAGATATGGCCTGGAGACGAGGCGCGCAAAGACAACGATAGCTGATGTGATCTTCGGCCCATCCGAAGCCGATTGCCTCTACTTGATGATACCGATCTTCTTGCGATCGATGGTGACGAAGACGGCACAAACCAGAACCGTCCCCTTGACGATATTCTGAAGGTATGGATCGACGCCGGTCATGTTCATGCCATTCGACAGCAGCGTGATGATCAGAACGCCCAGGATGGTGCCGACAACACTGCCCACGCCCCCGGTCAAAGGCGTTCCGCCGACCACGACAGCTGCAATGACGTCCAGTTCAAGCCCCTCCCCGAGTTGCGCGGTGGCGGCCATGGCGCGCGCGCCCTGCAGCAATCCCGCGATGCCGCACAGGGTCCCTAGAAGCACATACATGAGGATCTTCACGCGGGCGACCTGAATGCCTGTCAACATAGCGACGCGTTCCCCGCCGCCGACGGCGCGGACCTCGCGTCCGAACACTGTCCTGTTGATGATGCCATAGGCAAACACGGTCAGCACCAAGCCGATGATCACCGAATGGGGAATGCCGAAAGTGCGTTCGGCATAGGCGTTGAGGAATTGCTCGTCCTCTATCGACACCGGAGCGCCGCGCGTGAAAAGGAGCACGATGCCGCGATAGACCACCATCGCTCCCATGGTGGCTATGAAGGACGGGACCTTGCCCTTGGCGAGGAGCATGCCGTTGATCCAGCCGGCAACCGCGCCAACGGCAATGGCCGGGACGATTGCCGCGGCGCCGAGACGATCTGCGGTCAGCGCCGTCACCAATGCCGCGAGGGCGACGATTGAGCCGACCGAAAGATCGATCGAGCCCGCCATGATGACGAAGGTCATGCCCAGCGCCGCGACCAGCAGCACCGTGCCCTGTTGAAGCACGATGAGAAGGTTGCTGAAGGTCAGGAAGCGTGGCGACAATATCGAGAAAATCACAATCAGCAGAACGAGCATGGCAAGCGGAAAGCTGCGCTTGACGAGTTCGAGCCTGCCTGCGTTCCGGATCGGCTCGCCGCTCGCGTTCGGCATCGCCGTTGTCCCGGCTGTCTCGTTCGTTTCCATGGTCAGGCCATATGTCCAATGATGTCGTGTTCGGTGGCATCGGCTGCCGTCTCGATGCGATGCGTGACATATCCCTGTCGGAGCACCAGCAGCCGGTCTGACATTCCGATCAGTTCAGGCATGTCTTCCGAGGACAGGATTATGGCGAGGCCCTGCGTCGCCATCTGCCTTATGATGCGGTAGATTTCCGCGCGGGCGCCGATGTCGACCCCACGCGTAGGATTGTTGAGCAGGAGCAGGCGTGGCTGGACGGCCAGGCATTTGCCGATCACCACCTTTTGCAGATTACCTCCCGAGAGCAAACGACAGGACGCATCGACGCTTTGCGCCTTGATGCCGATCTGGGCGATGAGATCGCCCGCGATGGCGATTGCGGCGGCGCGATCGAAGACCGGCCCATGACGCGGCGGGCGGGCCATCACCAGATTGTCGAGTACGCTGAACTCGGCAATCAGCCCTTCATTGTTGCGGTCGCCCGGCAGATGAGCCACGCCCTGCCGCCATGCGAAAGTCGGGCTCGACGGCGCGTAGCGGGCGCCAGCGAGCTTCATGGAGCCATGGCGCAAAGGCAAGTCGCCGCAAATGGCCGCAAACAGCGCTTCGGCGCCGGCGCCTTTCAATCCGGCAAGGCCGAGGATCTCGCCAGCGCGAACATCCAGGCTGATGTTGCTCAGCTCGCGTCCAACCGCGACGTCGCTGACTTCGAGAACGACGGGATCCCGCTCGGTCTTGCCCGGGTCTTTTGCCGGCCGTGGCGGATAGATGCTTTTCGCAAGCCCGCGCCCCACCATGCGGCGATGAATTTCACGCGGCACGATCTCGCTCGTGCGATACGTTCCGACAAATTGGCCGTCCTTGAGAATCGTCAATTCGTCCGCGACGGCCAGCACCTCGTCGAGGTGATGGGAAACGAAGGCTATCGTCATCCCCTGCGCCTTGAGTTCGCCGATGACGCGAAGGACGGCTTGAACCTCCCGATGATCCAGATAGGCGGTGGATTCATCGAGGAGGAGAATTTTTCGGACTTGTCGAGAGAGCTCGAGCGATCTCGATGCATTTCAGCTCGCCGAGATTGAGACTGCCTGTATCCGATGAGACCGATATCTGCGCGCCGATCCGCTCCAGGATCGCCTGCGCCGCCGATTCCATGCGTCTGCGGTCGATGAAACCGAGGCGGCCGGCGAACATCCGCAGGCGGTCGATGAAGATGTTCTCCGCAACGGACAATGAGCGGTTGATCGTGATTTCCTGGTAGACGAGCGACACGCCAAGGGCCGCCGCGCCGATGACACTTCGTGGGGCGTATCTTGCGCCATCCAAGGTCATTTCGCCGCCGTCAGGCCGTTCGGCACCGGCAAGCATGCGCAGGGTCGTCGATTTGCCGGCTCCGTTCTCGCCCACGATGGCGTGAACCGTACCCGGCCGCAGCTCAATCGAGACGTCATGCACAGCACGTGTCTGGCCGTAGCTCTTATGCAAATTGCTCGCGGTAAGCGTCATGAACCGAACGCGTCCAATATCAGGGTGAGGCCTGCCTGCAACCATAAGGCGGCAGGCAGGCCGAACGTCCGTTCAGTTGCTGTATTGCATCTCGAAAACGGCTGGCTTGGCGTCCTTGTTGTAGAAGCGGGAGTGCTGCCGGAAATCATAGGCGGGCACGCCGCCTGGAAAATCCTTTTCAAACTGCGCGACCCGATCCTTGGTCAGCGGCAGCAGCTTCAGCTTGACGTTGTCGGCACCAGGCGGCACCGGAATGCCCTTGATCTGGTCGAAAAGGGTGACCAGCGCGAAGCCGCCCTGAAGCCAATGACCGCCGATGTCGAAAAGCAGTTCGCCGGACTTCACCGCTTCGACAGTCGTGCTGCTGGAGGGCAACGCGTTGCCGCAGAAGGTGTTCTTGCCGATCCCCCAGAAGAACAATGCCGATCTGGCCGAAGGCAAGGACTTCTTCCCCGACCTGCCGAAGACCTTCTACACGGCCACCGGCTTTCCGCAGTGCTTCCCTGTGTTCACGCCGGATGAGCTGCAGGGCCAGACGGCCGACAACGCCAATTGAGCCGTGACACGATCTGGCCGGCATTGCGCCGGCCAGATCGTGCGGCAACGGAGCGCGCATGGCCGATCGCTATGTCGAACTGAAATCGGTGTCGAAATCCTATGGCGGCGTCCCGGCGTTGACAAAGGTGGATTTCCGCTGCGAACCGGGACGCGTGCACGCCATTCTCGGCGAGAACGGCGCGGGCAAATCGACGCTGATGAAATTGTTGGCTGGCGTCATCCAGCCGGACAGCGGAACGATCTCCATCGGCGGGCAGACGGTGCGCTTCTCTTCCCCGCGCGACGCGGCCAAACAGGGCACTGTCTGCATGTTCCAGGAACTGTCGCTGATGCCGCACCTTTCGGTTGGCGACAATATCGTGCTTGCCGCCCCGCGCACCCGGATGGGACTGGTGGAGCGTGGCGTCTATCGAGAGGCGCGCGAGGCGTTGGACCTGGTTGGTGCCACGTCAATCCCGCTCGGCGCTCGCGTTTCTGGCCTTTCCCTGTCGGAGCGACAGCTGGTGGAAATCGCGAAAGCCGTGTTCCGCAAGCCCAAGCTTCTTATTCTTGACGAGGCGACCTCGGCGTTGACCAGCGAGCTCGTCGAAACGGTGTTCGGTGTCCTCAGGATGCTGAAGGCGCAGGGTGTCGCGATCCTTTTCATCTCACATCGCATGCATGAGGTCTACGCCATCGCCGACCGCATATCCGTCTTCCGCAACGGCAGACATATCGAGACCTTCGACGTCGGCGCGCGCACGACGGATCAGATCGTGGGCCTCATGATTGGCCGCTCGCTGCAAGAACTCTTCCCGCCGCGTCGCCCACCTGTGCCCGACACAGCGATCACCGTTCTGGATGTATCTGACGTGAGCTGGCAAAGCCAGCTCGTCAATGTATCGCTGGCCGCGCGCGCCGGTGAAATCGTCGGGCTCGGCGGTTTGGACGCGCAGGGCCAGCAGCAGATCATGCATGCCGTCTTCGGTGTGTTGCGCGGAGTGACGGGCCGCATCGACCTCAATGGCAAGCGACTGAACGGGCTGAAGCCGCCGAGGCTGAAACAATCCGATATCGGTCTGGCGCTTGTGCCCGAGGATCGCAAGACAGAGGGGCTGATCCCCAGCATGTCGGTTGCCCAGAACATGCGTCTGGCGGCTCTCGGGCGGGCGCCATTCGGCTTGCTCGACCTGAACGGCAACAGCGATGCGCGGCTGCGGCAACTCATCGAACGCCTGGCCCTGACCTATGGTTCGCTCGAGGATCCCGTTGCAACGCTGTCGGGCGGCAACCAGCAGAAGGTGGTGCTGGCCAAATGGTTGGTGCTGTCGCCCAAATGTCTGCTGCTGATGGACCCGACGCGCGGCATTGACCTCGGGACCAAGGCCCAGATCTACAGGCTGCTCACCGATCTGGCGGCCGAAGGAATGGCGGTGATCCTGCAGTCGACCGACTATGAGGAGCTTATCCATTTGTGCGACCGGGTCTATGTCTTCTACCGGGGCAGCGTGGCAAAGGAACTGAAGGGCGATCAGCTGTCCGCCGACGCGCTCATCGCCGCCTCAATGAACGTGCATCTTCACGCTCGGGCCCAAATGTCATGACCTGGCTTCGTCAAAATGCAAGGGAAGCAATTGCCGAGCTCGCTCTCGTGGTGCTTTTCGCCGTCTATATCGCCATTCATCCACGCGGCTTCTCAACCTATGTGGTTACCATCTGGTCGAACGAGGGGACGCTGCTTGGGCTTGCCGCGATCGCCCAGTTCTTTGTCGTCCTGGTCAAGGGGATCGACCTGTCGGTAGGATCCGTCGTTGCGCTGACCAACGTGGTGGCGTCCTTCGTTTTCAACGCGTCTCCAGCGTCGATTGCCCTTGGCATGGTGGCTGTGCTCGCTGTCGGGGCGGCCTGCGGGCTGGTGAACGGGATCGCGGTCGTCTATGGCCGGGTGCAGCCGATTGTCGCCACCCTGGCGACAGGTGGCATCTTCAGCGGCATCGCCCTGCTTCTGCGGCCAACGCCTGGAGGCAGAATCGACGAGACGATGTCGGACGCGCTCACCTATGCGGTGGCGGGCATCCCCGTCTCGGCGGTCATTCTTGCCGTCGTCCTCGTCGTATTGCTGGTCCTTTTGCGCCGCACGACCGTCGGGCTGGGCCTCTATGGCGTCGGGTCGTCGGAACAGTCAGCCTACATGACCGGCCTTCGCGTGAATCGGCTCAAGCTCGTCGCCTATAGCAGCAGCGGCTTCATCGCGGCCCTTGCCGGGATCTATGTCAGCATGGTCACGCTCACTGGTGATCCCAACATCGCGCCGTCCTACACGCTGAACTCGATTGCCGCCGTCGTTTTGGGCGGCGTTGCGCTGAGCGGTGGCGCGGGTAGCCCCATCGGCGCCGTGATCGGCGCTTTGATCCTGAAGACCATCTCGTCGCTGATGTTCTTCTCCGGACTGCCCCCATTGGCGCAACCGTTCTTCGAGGGATTGATCCTGGCAACCGCAATTGCACTCGGCGCGCTTGGCGTTTTCCGGGTGCGCAGCCGGCTTGAGCTGTACCGCTGATGACTGATGCAACCGAGCGAACCGTTACGCCACGCAAATCACCCCGCTGGCTCAACCGGGACCGGATGTCGGTCCTGCTGATCGCCCTAGGCTGCGTCGCTCTGCTTCTGGGCGGCTCGCTATTGTATCCCGGCTTCCTGAAGCCCGGCTACCTGTTGCAGCAGCTTCAGATCGCCGCCTTTCTTGGCATCATCGCCACCGGCGCCATGATGGTGATCCTGCTCGGCGAGATCGACCTTTCAGTACCGTGGACCATCACGGGGACGGCGATTGTCGTCATCTCGGCCTCCGGCAGCTCCAATCCCCTGGTCGCCAGCCTGACAATTCCGCTGGGTCTGTGCCTCGGCATGGCGGTCGGCTTTTTGAACGCCATCGGTGTCGCCATCTTTCGCGTTCCTGCGATGGTCTGGACGCTGGCCGTCAACGCCATGCTGCTGGGCGCCGCGGTTTTCTACACCGGCAACAGCCGCCCCAACGGTGAAGTCCCCTGGCTGGCAACCCAGGCGGCGACCGGCAGGAGCTTCGGCGTCCCCAATGCTTTTCTCGTTTGGGCCGTCCTTGCAGCGATCACCGTCTGGATGCTCAAACGGACCGTTTATGGAAACTACCTTTATGCGCTCGGCAATTCGCGACGTGCCGTGTTTCTTGCCGGGGCACGGGTTCATCTGGTGAGAGTGGCAACCTTCGTCCTTGCAGGGTTGTTTTCCAGTTTCGGCGCCATCCTCCTGCTAGGCTACACCAACCAGGCCTATCAGGGTATGGGGGACCCCTATCTCATGCCGGTCATCTCGGCCGTGGTAATCGGGGGAACCTCGATTCAAGGCGGTCGAGGCAACTATATCGGCACCTTCGTCGGGGCTCTCTTCATCACGCTTCTGTCGTCGATCCTTTCCGTGATGCAGATGCCCCCCGCCGCACGCCAAATAGTCTTCGGCGCAATCATCCTGGTCATGTTGCTGATCCACGGCCTCACCGACAAGAACGGCGACATCTGAGGGCGCCAGTTAGATCGGAAGGTCTGGACGTCTGGATGATGCTCGAGGACTTACGAGGAGGCTGCCCGAGCCATCGCGGAAGCCATCGAAGAACGAAGCCAACTGCACAGGCGATTTCGCAGGCAGCCACTTACTGCAAGGCGGCGGCAGCGCCACTCGAAGGACAGGACCAAACATGCGCATCGTGGACATCAGGGAAAAGACAGTCTCGATTGCCTCCCCCATCGCCAACGCTTACATCGACTTTTCCAAAATGACTTGCTCGGCCGTCGCCGTGATCACCGACGTCGTACGTGACGGCAAACCTGTGGTTGGCTACGGTTTCAATTCGAATGGCCGATATGGACAGGGCGCCCTAATGCGCGACCGTTTCTTCGCGCGAGTTCTTGGCGCCGATCCGGAAACGCTCATTGACCATCAGCAGAATAACCTCGACCCGTTCGCAATCTGGAAGACTCTCATGACCAACGAGAAACCTGGTGGCCACGGCGAACGGTCCGTGGCGGTGGGCACCATAGACATGGCCGTCTGGGACGCCGTCGCCAAGATCGCCGGCGTTCCGCTGTGGCGCCTCCTGGCGGACCGTTACCGGGCAGGCGTGGCGGACGAGAAGGTTTGGGTCTACGCGGCCGGTGGTTATTATTATCCTGGCACGGACCACTCGAAGCTTCAGGCGGAGATGCGAGGTTATCTGGACCGCGGCTACAAGGTGGTGAAAATGAAAATCGGCGGCGTGCCGCTGGATGAGGATCTGCGCCGCATCGAGGCCGTTCTGGAGGTGGTCGGTGAGGGCAAATATCTGGCTGTGGATGCCAACGGACGCTTCGACCTGAAGACCGCCATCGCCTATGCCGAGGCGATCCGGCCGTACCGCCTGTTCTGGTACGAGGAGCCTGGGGATCCGCTGGACTACGCGCTACAGGCGGAACTGACGCGCCACTATGACGGCCCGATGGCGACGGGCGAGAACCTTTTCTCGCATCAGGATGCGCGTAACCTCCTGCGCCATGGCGGCATGCGGCCCGACCGCGACTATCTGCAGTTCGACTGCGCCCTCTCCTACGGCCTGGTTGATTATCTCCGCACGCTGGAGATCATAAAGGCGCTTGGCTGGTCCTCACGACGCGTAGTGCCGCATGGCGGCCATCAGATGTCGCTTAACATCGCCGCGGGCATGCATCTGGGCGGCAACGAATCTTATCCGGACGTTTTCCAGCCCTTTGGCGGCTTTGCCGACGGCATTGCCGTGGAAGACGGCTATCTCGGGCTACCGGATATTCCAGGTGTCGGCTTTGAAAAGAAGGCCGAACTGTTTACGGTCTTCCGACAATTGCACTAGAACTGGCCCTGATGGCACGGTACCTCTTATTCGCTTTCAACGAGCGTCGGCGATCGTGAACATGCAAATGTGGAGTTCTTGAGGGTACTGGAGAGAAAGGTGCTCCGGCTATGGTCTTGGATGATCCACGACGCAAATCATCTCCGCCACAACGAGGGAGGGGCTCAAGCTCAAGATCGGCGGTCATCAGTCGTCGTCCGCTTCCCCTAACGAACTGGCTCCTATGTCCGACCTCAACGTCGTTTGGCCGCTATCAGGCGGCCTCCTCATTGGCCTTTCGGCGGCACTGTACCTGCTGCTGAACCGCGGTATCGCCAGGATATCGGGACTGACCGCGTCAGCCTTGGGTTGGATAGGCCCTGGGATTAGTCCGCTCGCCAATCAGGCCGGCTGGATCGAACCTTGTCGGTGGAACCCAAACTTTACGGTCTTATAGAATTTGGCTGAGGAACTGTCTGGTTCTCGGATATTTCGCCTTGGTAAAGAACTCAGTCGGCGGCCCGTGCTCCACGATTACGCCGTGATCAGTAAAATAGACGTGGTCAGCGACTTCGCGGGCGAAGCCCATCTCATGGGTGACGAGGATGCAGGTCATCCCCTCGGCCGCGAGTTCCCTGATCGTCAGCAACACCTCCTTCACCGTCTCCGGATCGAGCGCTGCCGTGACCTCGTCGAACAGCATGACGGCCGGACGCATGGCCAAACTGCGCGCGATCGCCACGCGTTGCTGCTGACCGCCCGAAAGCTCTCCCGGATAGGTATCCTCTTTGCCCTGCAGGCGGACCTTGGCGATCAGCGCACGGGCGCGTTCCTCTACGTTCCCTCTTCGGCTCTTTCAGCACCAGGGCCGGTGCCATTATGATGTCTTGTGTGAAAAGAAGTTGTATTGCTGGAAGACGATGCCGACCTTCTTGCGCAGCGCGAGGAGGTCTAGCTTCGGGTCGTTCACCTCCTGTCCTTCGACCTTGATCGAGCCCTTCTGGATGTTGTTGAGCCCGTTGATGCAGCGGATCAGCGACGACTTGCCCGAGCCGGACGGGCCGATAATGCAGATCACTTCGCCCTTGCGTACGTCGAAGCTTACGCCCTTAAGCACCTCCAGGGCGCCGAAGGGTTTGCAGATGGGCGGCCGCGAGACACCGTGCGCTGGTCATTTCGGGGTACGACGAGGTCAATCACAAAGCCGCGCCCGAACTCGCGACACTTGGAATAGCCAACAATCTCCGCCACGGCTCAATGTGCCAATTGGGGGCATCCTATGCGAGCAACGCAAGTATCTCGCACGGTCTGTTCCGAATACGCGCGCATCCAGCGCGGCGATCTCTCCGAGCCTCTCACGGGGCAGTTCGCTCAATTCTCCATCCAGAGCCAGATTGGCCGGAGTTCTTGCGGAGGCCTCTGCTGCCCGACGAGATGCGCTGACTGAAACAGCTTGAGGATTATAACCTGCCACTTCGCCTTCGACGCCTGGAAGAGGCCGACCAGTTCATCCAGAATGGGTTTCGGATCGGAATTCTCCTCCGGCTGGTCGACAATAAGCGAGAGATCGTCAGCATCGTCCAATTTAAGGCAGAGGAGCAGAAGCACGATTCCGCGCATACCGGGAGAAAGCTTTGGTGATTGCGCCTCTTCGCAATCGATTCCGTAACGCAGGCCGATATGGTCTGCGCTGAACAGCCACTGCTCGAAATTCCGCGACCAAGCGCGACGAGGCTGGACTGGGGTCGTCTTCGCGAGACACCGAAGCAATTCGTATCGACCCCAAAAGGCTCAGGTCCCCGCCACTTCATTTTTCGAAAAGATGGGATGACGGGCTATGTTGTTGATGAGATCGCGTCCAGTGTAAGCCAATACGATTTTGATTCATTGGACGGTTCACTCAATCGACGCATGACGGCAAGCACTTTGCCGGCAAGCTTCCGTGGTCAAAATAGCAGCGCGGATATTCACCTATCTCCAGATGAGCGTTTCTTGTATTTTTCCAATAGAGGGCATAATAGTATTGCCGTATTTGAAGTTGACCACGAAACGAGCCATGTTTGCGCTAAAAGAAAACATCTATTCGGGCGGAGAATTGCCGCGCAACTTTGCTATCATATCGTCGGTGCGATATTTGATTGTTGCCAATCAGGGCACCAGTTCGTTGGTGGTTTTCGAACGCGACGTGAGCAGCGGATCGCTTCGGAAGATCAGCCAGACGTTTGCCGGCACGCCAATGCGCGTCAAAATCTGGCGGCAATCGTCATCTTCATAAACGGTTGGTAGACCCGTCAGTTTTAAATCCGCTCTTTCTTCACACAGGACGATGTAGAGCAGGCCGCCGCGACGGCTTTCTGAATGAACTCGAGCGATCAGGCATCGACCGTGCAACGGTTTCGAAACGCTCGGGCTGTGACGCCCATCGGCTCTCGGAGTACGCTAAAGGGTGGAGGCGTTTCGCCAGATGGCGATCTCGCGGTGGCGACTGGTCTGAGCGACCATAGCCGCTTGTACCGCGTGCCGAGTAAGTGTTTTGCGTTTTGAAGCTTTGACCATTGGCGAGAGGCGTTCCGAGCTTCACCAACTCGTGCGTCTCCGCCTCCGGATTATGAGGCGGCTCGATGAGGTCGAGCGCTCTGCAGATCTGGTTCTGAAGGCAGCGGCCGAGGTGATCGAAGCTGTGTCGCTCGAGCGTGACCGGCCGATGAGGATGCCAAGGGCCAACTGGACGGTTGGTCTCTGAAAGCATCAGCCAGTCAGTCATTCCGACGCTCAGGAAAGCTGCGGCACCTTTCCCTTTCCAGCACGCCTGCCACCAAGTCGCCGGCCGGTGTACGCGGCGCGTCATGCGCAGAGTGGTGCTCGGCGAGAAATGTATATTCGGGCATCCGCTCAGCGGCCTCGACAAAGCAGTCAAGAGCCGTTTCGATCCAAGTGGCGGCGGAGCGATAGGCGGCCATCTGTGCTTTCTCCATATCCTGCCCTTTCCGCCTTGAGATAAGGCCCTTGCCACCTTCAAGCTGCTGACGCGAGAGAGATTCGAAGCGCGCGTTCTCGTTGTCCTTCCTCTCCTGCAAGAGAGGCTGTGCATTGTCAAAACCAGTGTCGCGCTTGGGCAATTCGTTGGGGCCGACGAAGCTCAACGATGGAACATTATGTCGTGGAGGGGGTCTTATTTCACGCCGAGGTGTTTGATGTCCGGATGCGGTCCGCTGGATTTCATTTGTCGAGGGAAAAGGCTTTCTATTAACCGCTCTCGAAAGCAGCAGCGGTTTGCAACGGCGTCCATGAGCTGGCTAGGACCGTTCTAATGGTCCGCTTCTAGGACCCCGGCGGGCTCGCTCCAATGGCTGTGGTGAGGCGCTTGGCAGTCAGTCTGCTTTCGGGCCGGAAGCAGAGGTGGACGGATGAAGCCGACGTGGCGCTGGCCCCGTTATGCCAAGAGTGGTGGTAATCGAGGCGCTCCTAACACCACAATCATGGCTCGGCGCTGCATGTCGGCGTTATGGCATGTGTGCCGTCCAGACGGTAGAGGTCGTCCCCGCTACGGCAGCCTGAATCAGTCGGTCGGCGAGGATCGCCAGGAAGGCGATCGACAGGCCGGCGATCAGGCCCATGCCGGCATCAGCCTTGCCGAGCGCGACATAGACCGCCTGGCCAAGGTCGCGCGTGCCGACAAGAGCGGCGATGGCCAGCATCGACAGCGCCGCCATGATGGTCTGGTTGAGGCCGAGCATGACGACCGGCAAGGCGAGGGGCAATTTGGCCTGCAGCAGCGTCTGCAGCGGCGTCGCGCCCATCTGCTCGACCGCCTCGACGACATCGGCGCGCACATGCCGCAAGCCATGCTCGACATAGCGGATCGGCGGCACGATGGCGTAGAGCATGATGGCGATCAGCGCCGTGAACTCGCCGACCTTGAAGAACATCAGCGCCGGGATGAGGAAGACGAATTGCGGCATGGTCTGCAGCGCGTCGCAGATCGGCTTCAGGGCGCGGGAGACCCGCTCACTATGCGCCGCCCAAACACCAAGCGCGCCGCCGACCAGAAGACAAAGCAGCACCGCCAGCGTGCAGAGGTAGAGCGATTGCACCAGTTGCGGCCATAGGCCGTTGACCAGGATCAGCCCGAAGCCCGCCACCGCGAAGAGGCCGAGCCGCGGCCCGCCTACCTGGGCGGCAAGCAAGGCGACGGCAAGGATAAAGACAGGCCACGGCAGATCGAGGAAGCCGGTGTAGAGAACGAGGCCGGCGGCGGCCACCGCGACCGCAGCCCGCCAGCCGAGGCGGCGCGCGGCCAGAACGGCCAAGGCCAGTACCAGGACGACATAGACGGCCAGGGCCCACGGTGGCAGCGAGAAGCCCCACATTGCCGGCGTCGCCGAACCCGAAATGCCGACGCGCATCGGCAGAAGCAAGCAGTAAAGCACGGCGTTGCGAACGCCGTTGAAGAACCAGGCATAGTCACGCACCAGCCCCAGCAGCCATTGGTTCACGGCGCCCATCTGCATGCGCAGCCCCGTTTCCGGCAAAAGCGTCGCATCGGGCGCGGCCAGCCGGATGACGACGGCCAGAGCCAGCGCGATCGTCAGAGACAGCACCAGCCAGCGCGGCGTCATCCAGCGCATGACGCGCGTCGGTCCGGTTTCCGGCGCCTTGGCGAAGCCGATGGTGAGGCGGTCGATGAGGATGGCGAGCAGTGCGATCACCAGGCCGGACAGGATGCTCTGGCCGAACTCGGCCTTGCGCATCGAGGACAGCACTTCCCAGCCGATATCCTCGAAGCCGCCGATGATGGCGGCGACGATCACCATCGACAGCGCCGCCATCGTCGTCTGGTTGAAGCCGACGAGAAGTTGAGGCAGCGCCGTCGGCACCTCGACCTGCCAGAATTGCTGGCGGCGCGTGCAGCCGCTCATCAAGCCGGCCTCGCTGATCGCCGCCGGCACCCGGTCCAATCCGAGCATCGTGTTGCGCACCATCGGCGGCGTCGCATAGATCGCCGAGGCGATCAGCCCGACCACCGGGCCGAAGCCGAACAGCAAGAGCAGCGGGATGAGGTAGGCGAAGGCCGGCACCGTCTGCATCAGGTCGAGCGCGCCGTTGAGCACCGGACGCCAGCGCGGAAGAGCGTAACCCAGAACGCCAAGCAGGAAGCCGAGCACGGTCGAGATCGGCACCGCCAGCAGCACCAGCGCAAGCGTGTTCATGCTCTGCGGCCAGTAGCCGGCGAGCAGGATGTAGGCGAGCGTGGCGAGCGCAAAGATCGCCAGCCGCTCGCCACTCGACTTCAGCGCAAGGACGGCAATCGCCAGCATCACGGCCGGCCAGGGCAGCCAGGCGAGAACCAGTCGCGCGCCGCGCATCGGCGCATCGAGCAAGGCTGAGAGCGCCCGGAACCCCGGCTGGATGACGGCGACGGCCACGTTGGTCACGGCGTTGATGTAGGAGGCCAGCGGCAGCGTCCATTCCTTGGGGAAATTGACTAGCCAGGGAAACTCGGTTTTCAAAATCAGGCAAAGCGCCGTCAGCACGGCCAGCGCGCACCAGGGAACAAGGGCCGGCGCGATGACGAACCTTTGCGCGGATGGTGCGATCGCGGCCGGCGCCGTCATGAGCTTTTGCGCCTCGCCTGCTCGCGCTGCAGCACCGCAAGCACCGCGCCGGCGCTGAGCACCGCCGGCGGGCTGTCAACCGCACCGGGAACGGCGAAGGCACCCACGCCGGAGGCAAGCTGCGGGATGAGCGCCTCGAGGCTGGTGTCGGCGGCGACGCTGCGCTCCGGCAGCGCCGCGCCATTGGCCGGCGCGGCGATGTCGCCGGCCGTGATGACGCGCAGCAGCGGCATGTCCTCGGTGAACTGCGCGACATAGTCGTCGGCAGGGTTGAGCACGATGTCGGCCGGGCGGCCGATCTGCACGATCTTGCCCGCCCGCATGATCGCCAGCCGGTCGGCCAGGCGGAAGGCCTCGGCGATATCGTGGGTGATGAAGATGATGGTCTTCTTCAGCATGCGCTGCAGGCGCAGGAACTCGTCCTGCATCTGCTTGCGGATCAGCGGATCGAGCGCCGAGAACGGCTCGTCGAGGAACCACAGCTCCGGCCCCACCGCGAGCGAGCGGGCGATGCCGACGCGCTGCTGCTGACCGCCGGAAAGCTGGTGCGGGAAGGACGTCTCGCGGCCTTCGAGCCCGACCAGCGCGATCATTTCGCGGGCGCGGGCCTCGCGCTCCTTCGCCGGCTTGCCCTGGATCTTCAGCGGGAAGGCGACATTGTCCAACACGCTCAGATGCGGCAGCAGGCCAAAATTCTGGAACACCATGCCCATGGCGTGGCGGCGCAGCTCGGTGAGCTCCTTGCCACTGGCGGCGAGCAGGTTCCTGCCGTCGAGCAGGATCTCGCCGGCGCTCGGCTCGACCAGGCGCGACAGACACCGCACCAGGGTCGACTTGCCGGAGCCGGACAGGCCCATGATGACGAAGATCTCGCCGGTCGCCACCTCGAAGCTGGCATCGACCACGGCCGGCAGATGCGCCTCGGCGCGCAGACGCTCGGCCAGCGCATCGGGGTCGATCACATAGCCGCGCGAGTCGAAATAATAGTCCGGACGCCGGCCATAGACCTTCCAGACATTGCGGCAGGCAAGCTTTATCGGACGTGAGGCGGGGGTCATCGGAGCTATCCATGCGACTTGCTTGCCCGGCTCCGCGCGCCGCGGAAGCCGGGCATCGATTGCCTTTCAGCCTTATCGAGGCATCAGGTCGATCAGCCCTTGGCGCCGTCGACCCAAGGCTTCCACACTGCCTCGTTCTTGTCGATCCAAGCCTTGACCACGGCGTCGAGGTCCTCGCCTTTCTTGTCGACGGCAAGCATCATCTTCTCCTGCTCGCTGGCGTCCATCTTGAATGCCTTGAGGAAGGCATAGGCGGCCGGCCATTTGGCGCCGAAGCCCGACCAGACGATCTTGTCGACATCCGGCGGGGTGATGCAGTGCTCGTTGGTCTGCTCCTTGCAGGGCGGCATGGTGACCCAGCCGACGTCGTTTTCGGCCAGCGCATAATGCGGCCCCCAGAACATCATCACCAGCGGCGTCTTGGCCGCCTCAGCGGCTTCGAGCTCGGCCACGAGCGCGCCCTCGGAACCGGAGGGAACGGCGGTGTACTGCATGTTGTTGTCGGCAAGGATCGTGGCGGCCCGCGAGCCCCAGTCGGCCGGATAGTCGAGGAAGCGCGCATTGGGCGCGGTTTCCGGCGTCGACAGCACCTTGATGCAATCCGGCTTGTTGAGCGCCGTCCAGTCGGGCAGGCCGGGGCAAATCGTCTCCATAAATTTGGGGTAGATCCAGCCCTCACGCGTCTTCAGGTCGAGCTTGCCGATATCCTCGATCTGCTTGGCGGCGAGCGTCTTCGGATAGATGTCGCCGACATTGTTCATCCACACTTCGACCGAGGCGCTGAGCGAGCCGTCGGCGAGACCGGAAAACTGCGGGAAGTTGCCGGCGGTGACGTATTCGACCTTGTAGCCGAGCTTCTCCAAGAGCTGTCCGGCAATGTGGGTGGAGACATGCGCGCCGGTCCATTCCAGCATCGCAAGCTTGATCGGCTCCTCCTTGGCGCCGAGCTCGGCGCTGAGGCCGGGCGTCGTGGCGGCAAACGCCAGAGCCAGGCCAATTCCTGCATTTCTCAGTCTGTTAATTCTATTCGGCATGATCGTTCCCCTGTCTGGATGTTGTGGTTCGAGTTTCATCCTTGATGGCGAGGCTGCCGCTAGCCTCTTTCCGCGCCACTCCCCTGGCCGCGGAGAATTCCGTTATCGCGCAAAGCTGATGACGTACCTCCCTTTCGACTGGCCCCGTTCGAGAGCGACAAGTCCTGCCGACACGTCTTCCAGCGCGATGACCTCGACCGTCGTTTCAAGCGGCTTATCCGCGTGCATGGCGACCAGCTCGCGCATCTCCTGCCTTGTGCCGACGCTGGTGCCGGTGATGAGGACGCCGGTGGCCGTCAGCCATTCCTGGATGAGCGGCACCGGCTGGAAGACCATGGCTGCGGCGATGATCCTGCCGCGCGGCCGGATGCCCGCGACCATGGCGTCCCAGGTGGCGGTGGTCGGCGCGAAGTTGATGCAGGCGTGATATTTTTCACTCTTCGCCGCCAGCCGCGAGGGCAGGCCGCTGTCGGCGATTTCGGTTTCCACGGCACCGTAGCGGCGAGCGATCTCCAGCTTCGCCGGATCGCGATCAACCGCGAACACGCTGACGCCGAGCCGGCCGGCAATCTGCACGGCATAGAGGCCGAGGCCGCCGCAGCCAAAGACGATGCATTTTTCGCCAGCTTTCAGCCCCGCCCGTTTCACAGCGCCGTAAGCGGTGACGCCGGCACACATCACCGGCGCGGTGGTCACCGGATCGATGGCTTCGGGAAGCGCCACCGCGAAGCTCGCGTCGCAGACGACATATTCGGCAAAGGCGCCGGGCACGTTCAAGCCATGCGCGCGATGATGCTGGCAAAAGGACTCGTAGCCGTCCAGGCATTCATCGCAACGGCGGCAGGTGTCGTGGATCCAGGGCACACCTGCACGATCGCCGAGCGACCAGCCGCCGACGCCCTCGCCGATCGCCTCGACGCGGCCGATGCCCTCATGACCCATGACGAAGGGGGAAGGCGCGTGCAGCGGAATGCTCTCGCCGCGCCAGATATGCACGTCGGTATGGCAGACGCCGCAAGCCTGAAGCCGTACCAATATCTGACCGGGGCCGGCGACGGGACGCGGCACGCTGGTGACCTCGAGCGGCTCGCCATAGCTGCCTAGGACCGCGGCCCGCATCGTTTGTGTGTGCGACGTCATCGATAGTCCGTCCGGCATCTGCTTGCCTTCGCAGCCTAGGCCTGTCAAAATCATATGACAATACAAAAATTTGTTAGAGCGTACAAAAATCTCGTCGGATATACGAAACCCATGGCGACCAGGACGAAAAAACAACGCACCCGCATCGAGGACATCAGGCGGGTCGAGCTGATCGAGGCGGCGCACCGCATCTTCCTGCGCGACGGACTCAAGGGCCTGACGACGACCCGCATCTGCCATGAGGCCGGCATGTCGCAGGGCATCCTGACCTATTATTTCAAGAACAAGGACCAGGTACTGTTCGAGATGGTGCGGTACGCCAACCGTGTCCTGATGGACGCGGTGGTGGTCAATCTGCGCCAGGCCGAGACCCGTTGGGATCGCTTGACGGCCATCGTCGACGGCAATTTTCCGGCGGAGAAATTCGAGCGCAGCACGGCCAACGCCTGGATTTCCTTCTACGCGGAAGCCGCGCACAATCCGCGCTATGCCCGGCTGCAGGAGCTGTTCTACAAGCGGCTGCGGTCGAACATCGGCTCGGCGCTTTCGCCGCTGTGGTCGAGAGAGGAGATCGACCATTTCGTGCGCGGCTTCGCCGCCATGCTGGACGGCTTCTGGCTGCGGCGCGGCCATTCCGACGACGACATCTCGCATCTGGAGGCGAGAGCGCTGCTCGTCGAATATTCGGAAAAGATGCTTGGCGCGGGTATGGTGTCGAAGCTGAAGCGGCTTCAGCCGCAGGCGGCGTGACATCCCTGTCGACCCCCTCGCCGGCAGCGAGCGGTTGAAAACGCTCCTTGCCGGATTGGACGTCACCATAAAGCTCCGCCGGTGATCTGGATATTTTCCATGGTGATCCCCTTGGCGATATCCGAACAGAGGAAGACGGCAAGCGCCGCGATCTCTTCAGGCTGCAGCATGCGCCCTTGGGGATTGCCTTTCCGGAATTCGTCCATCGCCTCCTCGACGCTGCGGCCGTTGCCCTCGCGCGCCACCACTTGCGCGACGTTGCGGCGCATCAGCTCGGTCTCTACCCAGGTCGGGCTGATCATGACGCAAGTGACGCCGTGCGCAGCACCTTCCAGCGCAACACAACGGGTCAGGCCGAGCAGGCCGGCCTTGGAAGCGCAATAGGCAGGATTGTCCTTCCAGCCGACGGACGCCGCGGTCGAGCCGATGTTGACGATGCGGCCCCAGCCGCGCTCGATCATGCCGGGCAGCACGGCGCGCGTCGTGCGGAAGGCGCCGGTGAGATTGGTGTCGACGATCTTGTCCCAGAGCTCGTCGGAATGGCCGCAGACGGGCTGCTCGGCGGTCGTGCCGGCGGCGTTGACGAGGATGTCGGCGGGACCGACGTCCGCCTGGGCTTCGGCAAAGAAGAGGTTGGTGAGCGCGCTGTCGCGGACGTCGAGATGCGCTGCATGGACCTTGGTGCCGTGCGCCCCGAGTGCCGCGCGGACGCGCTCGATCTCCTCCGCGCCGGGATAATAGGCCGCGTCCGTCCTGCCGGCCTGTGGCGGCGCAACATAGGAGCCGACCGCGATATTGGCGCCGGCCTCGGCAAGCGCCGTCGCTATCGCAAAGCCCATGCCGGAAAAGCCGCCGGTGACGATGGCGCTGCGGCCGGTGAGGTTGGTCATCGCAAGCGGTCTCCGTGTTCACACTGCAAGATAGCCTCCATCGACGACCATTTCGGAACCGGTGACGAATTTGGATTCATCTGAGGCGAGATAGAGGACCATGTAAGCGATGTCGTTGGGCTCGCCGAGGAAGCCAATCGGGTGACGGGAAAGCGCCTTGGCCTTCTCCTGCTCGAGTTTTCCCAGGTCGCGCAGATAATTCTCGGTCTGCGGCGTCCAGACATAGCCGGGATGGATGGAGTTGCAGCGGATGCCGTAGCGCTGCTCGGCGCAATGCACGGCGACCGCTTTGGTCAGCGTGCGCACGCCGCCCTTGGAGGCGCAATAGGCGGCAAGATCGGCCTCGCCGATGATGCCGTCGATCGAGGACAGGTTGACGATCGAGCCGCCGCCGGATTTCTTCATCAGCTTGATGCCTGCCTGGCAGCCGAGGAAGACGCCGTCGAGATTGACCGCCATGGTGCGCCGCCATTCGGTTATAGAGGTGTCTTCGATGTTTTTGGCAATCGCAATGCCGGCATTGTTGACCAGCACGTCGAGCCGCCCGAAGCGCTGCTCGATCGCCGCCATGACGGACGACCAATCCTCAGGCTTCGAGACATCGTGGCGCAGCGCCAACGCCTCGCCGCCAGCCTTGGCGATCTCCGCCGCCGTATCGCCGGCGAGGGCCTCGTCGATGTCGCTGACGACCAGCCTGGCGCCTTCCGATGCCAGCAAGAGCGACGACGCCCGTCCGAGGCCGAGACCGGCCCCGGTAACGAACGCCACCTTGCCTGCCACGCGGCCCATTGCGGCATCAGCCTCCCTTGTTCAACGGCTCCAACGGCCTGCCCAGCCAATCGCGGTAGAAACCTTCCAGATCGGGCTCGAAATCATGCACGATGGGGTAGCCGGGGGCGGCCGACTCGACCTCGTGCAGTGTGCCGCATTGCGGGCAGATGAATTCGCGGATTTCCATCCAGTCCGGATCCGGCAGGTCGCTGTTGGGATAGATCTCGCGCAGCGATTCCTCTGTGTCTCGCACGATGATCGCCGCCTTCAGCTTCCAGTTCTTGCGATAGTCACCGAAGGAGTGGCCGCATTCGCATTTCGTCACCCGCTCGTCGCCGCTCTGGCAGATGAAGAGATGGTCGCCGACGGGGAGCAGGATCGGATCCTTCCAGCCGACACGTTCCTGCAGGACCGCGACATATTTGAAGAAGCGGTCGTCATCCTTGTAGGCGCTCATGATGCGGCGCGTCTGCGGCCAGGGCAGCGTGCCGGAAACCAGATCGGCGATGACTTCCTTGCTGTATGAGGTCATGGTCTCTTACTCCACGCCGAGGGTCGATTTGGCGTCGACATCCCAGAAAGTCGAAAAATCCCTGGCGAAGCGCGCAGAAAGCTTGATCGCTCTGGCATACATCTTCTTCACCTCAGGCGCGAAATCGGACGTCTTCACGCGTTCGCGCTCCTTGGCAATCCACTCCGAAACCGGTTTTGCACGCGCCAGCCGCTTTGCCCGCATCTCGGCGCGATGGCGTTTGGTGGCGTCCAGATTGGCGACCGGAAAACCTTCCTCGTCCTCGTCGAGCACGATGCCGAAGATGCCTTCGGCGGCTTCCTTGGTGAGGAAACCATTCTCGACATCCCAGGCGGTTTTCACCGGATCGCGCTCCAGCACGTCGCCGTAACCGCCGCCGCCATTGTAGGAATGGGTGAAGACATCGCCGGTCTTATGCGGCGCGGTGATATATGGACCCTCCATCGTCACATGCTCGCCTTCCAGCCGAACTTCCAGCTCCGAACGATACGGATTGGTGCCAGTATGATGCGCCAGCGGCGCGCCATTCTCTGCCAGCTCGAAGATGTTCGAGTGGCGCACCGCGCGATGCTTCTGGCAGGTCGGCGCGGGATAGCCGCCGCAGAGACCGCCATTGTCGAACACCCGCGAGGAATGTTCGGACGTCACCAGCCGCAGATGATCGGTCTTCGAGACCAGCCAGGTCGACAGGAACGAGCAGCCGCCGCGATATTTGCCTGCGCCGCCGGAGTTGGGAACGATCGACCTGCCGATATAGAGCATCGGCATGTTCTGCTCCCATATCTCGATGTTGCCCATGTCGGATTCCGGATTCCAGCCGACATAGGCGGTGTCGAGCCCATCCTTGATGGCCAACGCGCCGGAGCCGGCGGCGGCGCATTCGAAATGCGCCATGCCGAAGGGCGTGCCGTACTGACTGGTGCCGCCCATCTCGATCATCGGGCTGTTGACCTGGCCGACAAAGGCCTCCTCAACAAAGCCGCGCGCGATAAAGGAGCGCGACAAGAGCCGCTGGAACACGCCATAGGCCGGCAGAAGCAGCGCCCAGGAGGTGGCCGTCGCAACCATCTCGTTGTCAGGATTGGTCCAGGTGCCGTGCGGCAGCTTCAGCTCGGTGGCCATCCAGGCGCCATCATTGACCAGGCCCTCGAAATTCATGTGCTGGGTCAGCGTCACGAACATGCCGCCATCCATGCCGGCCGGCGTGCAGTTCATCGAATGGTAGCCCCAGGGCTGCGTGCCCTCGAAGTCCATGACGATCTTGCCGTCGGTGGTGATCTCCATCTCGATCGGGATGTTGTAGAGCCAGTCGGGATCGCCGAGCGGCTGATAGCCCGGCTTGCCCTTGGTGACGTGGCCGTAGAAGGTGTGGCCGCGATAGATGCCGGGCACGGTGAGCTGGCGCGTGCGGGCGAGCTGAGCTCGGCGGCCCTCCTCGATGAACTCCTTCGACACCTGCATCCAGTAGTCGAGGCCGATCTCGTCGATCAGCGCCTTGACGCTTTCGCGCATGTCGATGCAGGAGGCGACCTTGGCCTTCTCATCCAGCACCCAGTAGATCGGCATGCGGAGATTGCGCTCGCAGCGGATGACGTAGTCGCGCCTGAGCTCGTTATTCTCGCCGACCTTCTCGGCGCAGACGAACAGGCCTTCGGTGAAGCGCTCCTGCGCCAGCGCCACGTCACCGCCCGGCGTGATGCCGCCGGCCTCCAACTCGTGGCAGACGGCGCCCGCCCAGCCAACCAGCTTGCCGGAGTGGAAGATCGGCACCACGTCCATCACGTCCGGCACCTGCACGGTGCCGATGAAAGCGTCGTTGTTGGCGAAGATGTCGCCGTCGCGTATCTGCGGGTTCTCCTCGTAGCCGTTGCGGATCATCCATTTGATGAAGCGGCTCATCGTGTGCACATGCACCATGATGCCGTTGGAGAGCGCGATGGCGTCGCCTTCCGACGTGTAGATGGCGACGACCATCTCGCCGACCTCGCGCACGCCGGGCGAGGCGGAGATGCGACGCGCCATCTCGCGCGCCGACACGCAATAGGCGCGCAGCTTGGTGTGCAGCGTCTCGAACTTCAGCGGGTCCTGGTTGCGCAGCTTGAGCTCGGTGATGCCGTCATAGCAGCCGGTCTCTTCCATCAGCCGTTCGGATTCGAGCAGCCTTTCGCGGATGCGGAGCGCAGAGGCGGGGTTGTCCAGCATGGCGTTCGCCCTTCTCAAGCGTGGGTGTAGTGAAGCAGCGTCCATTCATCGACATGGACGCGATCCTGCGGATGGACGACCAGCGTGGTCGCCGGGTGTTCGATGATCGCCGGGCCGGTGACCTCATGCCCGGGCTGCAGCAAATCCATCTCGTAGAGATCGGCCTTGTGCCAGCGACCGCCGATATAGGCCTCGCGCACGCCCTTATGGGCCGACGCCGGGTCGGATTTGCCGAGCGGTCGCTTGACCAGCATCGGCTTGACCTTGTCGGCGGTAGCGATCAGCCCTAGCTCGGTGATCGAGAAACCGGCTTCGCCATAGCGCGAGACGCGGTGGTTGACCTTGGCGTAGACCGCCTCGAACTCGGCGATGACCTCGCGCATATCGTCGGCCGAACCGACCGCCGAAAGTGGCGCCACCACCTCGACGTCCTCGAGCTGGCCGGTGTAGCGCATCATCAGGAACGGCACGGTCTTGATCTTTGGGAGCGCATGGCCGTCGGCAACCATCTCGTCGACCGCGGCCTTGGTCAGGTCATCCCAGACGGAAGTGACCTTTGCGCCGAAGGCCTGCAATTCGTCGTCGCTGGCGCGCGCGCCAATATCGATCTGCGTCGACACCGAATGCCGGCGCATGAAGTCGGCGGTGGTGCAGCCAAAGGCTGAGAAGGCTGCGGCGAACTGGAAGGTGATGATGTCCTTGAAGCCGATGCCCCTGGAGCAGCCGGCCAAATGCAGCGGTCCGGAGCCACCGTAGGAGAGGAGCGTGAATTCAGATGGGTGAATGCCCTGTCCGGAGATGACGCGACGCAAAGCGTTGTTGGCGTCGGCCTCCAGCATGTCGATCATGCCTTCGGCGGCTTCCTCGACGCCGACGCCGAGCACCCGGGCGCATTTCTCCTCGAAGGCTTTGCGCGCCTTCTCGACCTGAAGCACGACCTTGCCGCCGAGGAAGTAATGCGGGTTCAAACGGCCGAGGATGGCATCGCAATCGGCGATGGTCGGCTCGGTGCCGCCC
>NZ_RZRY01000280.1:0-7816 GCF_003998035.1 Mesorhizobium sp. M2A.F.Ca.ET.039.01.1.1
GCGCAGAAATGGCGCACGAGGCTCTCGCCGATGCCGCTGCCGCCGCCGGTTATGAAGACGCTGCGGCCCCGCAGGCTGGGGTAGATCGCATAGCTCCCGGTCTCGTCGCTCATTGCGGCACCTAATGCGAATGGCGGGGGATGCCGGCATCGCGGCGCCCGACAAGGAAATCGAAATCGCAGCCCCGATCGGCCTGCAGCACGCGCTCGACATAGAGGCTCTGGTAGCCGCCCTCGGGTGGCGCCGGCGGCTTCCAGTCGCGGCGGCGGGCGGCAAGCTCCTCTTCGGAAACCAGCAACTCGAGACGCCTGCCGGCCACGTCGAGATCGATGAGGTCGCCGTCGCGAACCAGGGCAAGCGCGCCACCCGCAGCAGCCTCGGGAGCAACATGCAGGACCACGGTGCCGTAGGCGGTGCCGCTCATGCGCGCATCGGAGATGCGGACCATGTCGGAAACACCCTGTTTCAGGAGCTTGGCCGGCAGCGGCATGTTGCCGACCTCGGCCATGCCGGGATAGCCGCGCGGCCCGCAATTCTTGAGCACCATCACCGACGAGGCATCGATGTCGAGGTCCGGGTCGTCGATGCGGGCGTAGTAGTGCTCGATATTCTCGAAGACCACCGCCCTGCCCCGGTGCTGCATCAGCGCAGGGGTCGCCGCCGACGGCTTTATGACGGCGCCGTTGGGCGCAAGGTTGCCGCGCAGCACCGATATGCCGCCTTCCCTGGTCAGCGGCCGGTCGAGCGGCCGGATTACCTCGCTGTTGTAGTTCGGCGCACCGTCGACTAGCTCGCCGATCGTCTTTCCGCTGACGGTCATGGCGTCGCGATGGAGAAACCCCGCCCCATCCAGCGACGCCATGACCGCAGCCAGCCCCCCGGCGTAGTAGAAATCTTCCATCAGGAACCGGCCCGACGGCATCAGGTCGACGATGGTCGGCACATCGCGGCCGAGGCGATCCCAGTCGTCGAGGCTGAGATCGACGCCGACGCGATGCGCGATCGCTATGAGGTGCAGCACCGCGTTGGTCGATCCGCCGATGGCGCCGTTGACGCGGATGGCGTTCTCGAAGGCCTGCCGGGTGAGGATTTGCGAAATCGTCACGTCCCGGTGCACAAGATCGACGATCTGCCGCCCGGCAAGCTGCGCAAGCACGCCACGGCGCGAGTCGACCGCCGGTATGGCGGCATTGTCCGGCATGCCGATGCCCAGCGCCTCGACCATGCTGGCCATTGTGGAAGCGGTGCCCATGGTCATGCAGCTGCCGGCCGACCGGCTCTGGCCCTGCTCCGCGGCGAGGAAGTCCTCGACCTTCATGCGCCCGGCCTTCACGTCCTCGGCTAATTTCCAGACATGGGTGCCGGAGCCGATGTCCTGACCGCGGAACTTGCCGTTCAGCATCGGGCCGCCCGACAGGGCGATGGTCGGCAGGTTGCAGGACGCCGCTCCCATAAGGAGCGACGGCGTGGTCTTGTCGCAGCCGACCATGAGCACGACGCCGTCGATAGGGTTGCCGCGAATGGACTCTTCGACGTCCATGCTCGCCAGATTGCGGAACAGCATCGCGGTCGGGCGCATGTTGCTTTCGCCGAGCGATGTCACGGGAAATTCGACCGGCAGGCCGCCGGCCTCATAGACGCCGCGCTTGACGTGATCGGCAAGCGCCCGCAAATGCGCATTGCACGGGGTCAGTTCCGACCAGGTGTTGCAGATGCCGATCACCGGGCGACCGTCGAACGCATCGTCCGGAATGCCCTGGTTCTTCATCCAGCTGCGGTGCATGAAGGCGTTCTTGCCTTCACCGCCGAACCAGGCTGTCGACCGCAGCTTTCGTCTTTCGCTCACGATCTCTGCTCCTTACGGCGCCTGTTGCGGTTCTCGACGCTGCGGCGAACGTCTTCCTCGGCATTGTCGATGAGGACGAGAAGCGCCTGCTGCGCGCCGCTTCCATCGCCGGCGGCGATCTTCTCGGCCACCTCGCGATGCAGCGGCAGCGAGTGGCGCTGCCCCTCCGGATTGTCGTTGGAGAGACGGAAGCTCATCATCAGGGCCGTTTCCACCAGCGCTGCCAGCGAGCCGATCAGTTCGTTGCCCGTCATGCGCAGGATGGTCTGGTGGAAGATGAGGTCGGGCTTAGCAAAGCGGTCGCCGTCGTCGCCCACGACCTCCATTTCGGCGAGCGCGGCGTTGAGATCGGCAAGCTGCGCCGGCGTCGCGCGCTTGGCCGCAAGCGCGGCCGACATCGGCTCGATCGCCCGGCGCAGCTCGAAAAGGGCGGTGACGTCCTCGGCGCTGACGCCCGCCGCGTAGCGCCATGAAAGGACGTCCGGATCGAGGAAATTCCAGTCGGAGCGTGGGCGCACCCGGGTGCCGGTCTTAGGCCGCGACTCGACCAGCCCCTTGCCCGCCAGGACCTTGATGGCCTCGCGCAGCACGGTGCGGCTGACGCCCAGCATCTCACTGGAATCATCGGCATTGGGGAGTGCCTCGCCCGGCAGGAAATCGCCCTGGACAATGCGCAGCCCGATCTGCTCGACGACCGTCGCATGCAGCGCCGTCGAGCCGCTGGCGACCGCCGCGACGACCCGCGACGTGCGTGCGGTGCTGAAGGATTTTGTATTCTTCATACTATTCATATGATATGTCTTTATCCAGCCATAGTTGAGAGTCAAGCCGCTGGAGAGAGGATGGATGGAAATTTTGAGACAAGAGGCGCGGACGGCCTGGTCACGATCACCGACGGTCTGGCGACGGTCGAGATCGCCCCGGCCGCCGGCGGCGCGCTGGCGTCATATCGCTGGCGGAAAATGGGCATGCCGTCGATTGGCTACGCCCCGCCCTGCCCGCCGCGTTCGACAGCCGCGACGCGGGCGCGATGGCCTGCTTTCCGCTGGTCCCCTACTCCAATCGTGTAAGGGGCGGCCGCTTCAGCTTCGCCGGCCGGACCATAGAGTTGCCGACGCGACCAGACGACCCGCATTATGAGCACGGCCATGGCTGGCGACTGCCGTGGACGCTGGCCGGACACCAGCAAGCCAGGGCGATCCTGCGCTATCGCCACGATGCCGATTCCTGGCCCTGGAGCTACGAGGCCGAGCAGAGGATCGGACTCGTACGGGGCTGCCTGAGCATCCGGATCTCGCTGCGCAACCTCTCGGACACGCCCATGCCGGGCGGGTTCGGGCTTCATCCCTATTTTCCCGCCACGCCGTGGACGCATATCCAGGCCGATGTCACCGGGATGTGGGAAACCGACGCCCAGGTTCTGCCCACACGCCATGTTTCGCCGCCCGCGGGCGCCGATCCGACAACGGGCTTCGACGTCGCCGAGGCCGCATTCGACACCGTCTTCACGGGATGGACACGCCGTGCCCGCATCACCTGGCCGGATGAGGAACGGCTATTGGACATCGAGGCCGAAGCACAGCTCGATTTCCTGGTGCTCTACACACCGCCAGGCGAGCCGTTCTTCTGCGCCGAGCCGGTCAGCAACGTCACCGACGCCTTCAACCGGTTGGACGAAGACACAGGCTGCATGGTGCTACGCGCCTGGCGAGAGCCGCTCGGCAAGCGTCCGCTTCATGCCGTCACAGACAGTCTGATGTATGCCGCCCGGAGCCACGGAGCGGGTTCCGGTTGGCGCACCTTGGGGCGTGCGCTCCTCAGCCGACGGATGCCGGAAGCCATCGCTTTTCGACAAGGCAGACCATCGTGTAGGCAGGATCAAAGACGTTTCCGACGTGATACCGGACAACCTGTCCCATCAGATGCGATGCGGCGGCGGCGGACAATCCATAATCGCTGGTCAGCCAGTTGAGCATGTCCGTGGTCGCATGCTGAAGGGCCTGATCCAGCGGCCGCGCGTTGCCGACCGAGAAAATGTGCGTTTCGTTTTCACCGCGAGGCCATGTCAACCGCCTGTTCTTTTCCACGCTAAGGCGTAGCTGCACTTCAAAACAGGTCTCGATCCCGGTTCCGACGATCTCCCCATCGCCCTGCGTTGCATGGCAATCGCCCGCAAAGAAGAGCGCACCCTCCACGGCGACGGGAAACCAAACGGTCGCGCCAGGCCGAAAGCCGCGATAATCCATGTTCCCGCCATTCTCCGCGCTTGTCGCGGTGGAGAAAGCCTGGCCCATCGCGGGCGCCACGCCAAAGCAACCGATCATCGGTTCGAGCGGCAGCACGAAGTTCTCAAGGCCTGGCGGCGGCTCCTGCAACTTCGCGATTCGCGATTCCAGATCGACCAGCCAGTCGGCTCTGTCGCGCGCCGGCAATTGGCGAGCAGCCTCGGGATCGACAACATTCGCGGCCAGCGACGAGATCGTCCAGCCGGAGGGGCGGATAGGATCCATGCGCAGGATGTCCACGCGGAGCGCGTCGCCCGGTTCGGCTCCCGTCACGAAGACCGGGCCGTTCATCGGGTTTGGACCATGAGCCGGTCGCGCACCGTTCTTGTCGAAGCCCCTGGCGTCCAGCGTCTCTGTGATCACGACATCGCCGGATGCAATTGTGAGCGCCGGCGCGACCGTCCCGAGGACATTGTGCCACGTGCTGTTGATGAGCCTGTGCGTTGCCATGGAATGGCAGTAGCGAAGGCGTTGCCGCGGGGCAAGTGGGCGGATCGAGATCCTGGCGCCCGATCGTTCCATTGGTATCGGCGAGTTGGCCGCCACGATGCAGGACGGACCTGGCGCCAGCCCGACAAATCCAGTGCCCGGCCTAAACCTTTTCCACCAACAGGCGTTGTTGTCCACCCGGCCGGTTTTCCAGGCGACCGGCAAAACGGACGATGGAGAGGCTCAACCGATGTATTTCATGGCATTGGCCACCGACTATGACGGCACGCTGGCGCATGATGGCCTGGTCACCGCGAGCACGATCTCGGCGTTGGAGAAGCTGAAGAAATCCGGGCGAAAGCTCATCCTGGTCACCGGGCGCGAGCTGCCCGACCTGAAGGAGGTGTTTCCCGAACTGTCGCTGTTCGACAAGGTCGTGGCCGAAAACGGCGCGCTGATCTACACGCCGGCGAGCGAGGAAGAGCGCACGATCTCGCCCTCGCCTTCCGCGGATCTCGTCGACAGGCTGAAGAAGCGCGGCGTGAAGCCGCTCTCGGTCGGGCGATCGATCGTCGCCACCTGGGAACCGCATCAGGCGACCGTGCTCGATGTCATCAAGAAGCTCGGGCTGGAGCTGGAAATCATCTTCAACAAGGGCGCGGTGATGATCCTGCCTTCCGGCGTCAACAAGGCGACCGGGCTGGCGGCGGCGCTCGAAGACCTGAAACTGTCGGCGCACAATGTCGTGGCGGTCGGCGACGCCGAGAACGACCACGCTTTTCTCAGGGCCTCGGGCTGCAGCGTCGCGGTGGCCAACGCGCTGCCCGCCGTCAAGGAAACCGCAGATCTCGTCACCAAGGAGGTGCGCGGCAAGGGCGTCGAGGAACTGATCCGCAAGCTGATCAAGCACGACCACCTCATTGCCAAGAAGCGCTTGGGCGGCGTGCTGCTCGGAACTTCGCGCGGCAAGGACATCTATCTGTCGCCGACCGAAACAGTGCTGATCGCCGGCAGCTCGGGCATCGGCAAATCGACCCTGGCCACGGCGCTCACCGAGCGGCTGGTCGAGAAGGGTTTGCAGTTCTGCATTTTCGACCCCGAGGGCGACTATGACGGGCTGAAAGGCGCGGTGCCGCTCGGCAACGGCTCGACCGCGCCCAACAAGGAGCAGCTGCTGGAACTGATCGAGAAGCCGCAGAACAATGTCGTGGTCAACGGCCTGGCGCTGAAGGTGGACGAGCGGCCTGATTTCTTCGCCGAATTGCTGCCCGGCCTCGGCAATATCCGCTACCGGACGGCAAGGCCGCACTGGCTGATCATCGACGAGGCGCATCACTTGATGCCCAAGCGGCGCGGGGATACGCGTTCGGTGCTTTCGATCGAGCTGCCCGGCACGGTGCTGATCACCGTCCACCCCGAAGCAATCTCCACCGACGCGCTCGGCCTGGTGACGGCGGTGATCGCGCTTGGCCCCCAGGCGAAGGGCGTGATCAAGACCTTCTGCAAGGAAACGGGACTCCCGGCGCCGAAGGACATTCCATCGCCGAAGGGCGACCGCGTGCTGTTCTGGCGCCCGCATGACGGCAAGGCGCCGTTCTCGGTCAAGGCGATCGAGCCCGCCCAGTCGCTGAAGCGCCACAGCCGCAAATATGCCGAGGGCGAGCTCGACGAAGAGGGCAGCTTCTATTTCACCGGACCGAAGAAGGCGATGAACCTCAGAGCCCATAACCTCATCATCTTCGCGCAGATGGCGGAAGGCATCGACGACAAGACATGGGAACACCATTTGCGCGCCGGCGATTATTCCAAATGGTTCCGCCAGCAGATCAGGGACAAGGACCTCGCCCGAGAGACGGCGGAGGCGGAGAAGAACAAGGCGTTGTCGGCCGAGGAAAGCCGCAAGCTGGTGATCGACGCCGTGCGGCGCAGGTATACGGCGCCTGCGACAGCTCCGGAAAAGTAGGATTGGTCGTCGAACCTGAGAGGTGAGCTCAGCTCGCCTCGCGCATCGCTTCGGCCGCTTGCAGGTCGACCGAGACCAGCTGGCTGACGCCCTGCTCGGCCATGGTGACGCCGAAGAGGCGATCCATGCGCGCCATGGTGATCGGGTTGTGGGTGATGATGACGAAGCGGGTTTCCGTCGTCTTCGCCATCTCTTCCATCAAATTGCAGAAGCGCTCGACATTGTGGTCGTCGAGCGGCGCGTCGACCTCGTCGAGCACGCAGATCGGCGCGGGGTTGGTGAGGAAGACGGCGAAGATCAGCGACATCGCCGTCAGCGCCTGCTCGCCGCCGGAAAGCAGCGTCATGGTCTGCGGCTTCTTGCCGGGCGGGCGAGCGAGGATTTCAAGGCCAGCTTCCAGGGGATCTTCCGACTCGATCAGCTGCAGCTCGGCCGTGCCACCGCCGAACAGATGCGAAAACAGCCGCTGGAAATGGCCGTTGACCACCTCGAAGGCGGACAGCAGCCGCTCGCGGCCCTCGCGGTTGAGGCTCTGGATCGCCTGGCGCAGTTTCCTGATCGCCTCGATGATGTCCTCGCGCTCGGAAACGATGGTCTCCAGCCGCTCCGATAGCTCCCGCTGCTCTTCCTCGGCGCGCAAATTGACCGCGCCAAGCCGCTCGCGCTCGATCTTCAGGCGGTCGAGCTGTCGCTCGATCTCGGCCATGTCGGGCATCGGATCGTCGGCTTTGAGCCCGGTATGCTGGAAGACCAGATGCGGCGGCGTGTTCAGCGCTTCCTGGATGCGCGCCTCGACCTCGGCGCGGCGTTCGTCCGCCGCGGTGAGCCGCTCCTCGGCGCGCACGCGGGTCTCGCGCGCCTCGGCGAGCGACTGGATCGCCGCGGTGGCCGCCTTGTCGAGCTCGGCCTGCTTGTTCTCCGCCTCCTGCAGGCGGTCGCTCGCCGTCTGGCGCAACGCCTCCGCCTCTGAAAGCTGCGTCAGCAAAGCGCGGCGCTTGGCATCGATCTCGTCCGGCGCATCGGCCAACCGCTCGCGTTCGGCCTCGGCCTCGGCCTTGCGCTCGCCAAGCGCGGCAATCTGCGTCGAGGCGTTCTCGGCGCGCTCCACCCAGTTCCTGCGCTCCGCGCCGATGGCGTCGAGCCGGCGCATGCGCACCTCGGCCTCGCGGCGCAGCCCCTCATGCACGGCCCGCGCGTCGGCAAGCGTAGCGCGGTCGCGCGAGACATTGGCCGAAGCCTGTTCGAGCTGCCGCTGAAGATCGCCGAGATCGGGCGCGTCCTTGAGCATCTCCT
>NZ_RZRY01000281.1:0-7795 GCF_003998035.1 Mesorhizobium sp. M2A.F.Ca.ET.039.01.1.1
GGCGCGGATCGCCCGCAACACGCAGCTCATCCTGCAGAAGGAATCCGGCACCACGCGCATGATCGATCCGTGGGGCGGCTCAACCTATGTCGAGCGGCTGACGCATGATCTGGCGGCGCGGGCGCTCGCCCATATCGAGGAGGTCGAAAGCCTCGGCGGCATGGCGGCGGCGATCGAAAAGGGCATCCCCAAACTGCGCATCGAGGAAGCTGCGGCGCGCACCCAGGCGCGCATCGATTCCGGCGAGCAAATTCTGGTCGGCGTCAACGCGCACCGGCCGCAGACGGATATCGAAGTCGATGTCTTGAAGATCGACAATGCCGAGGTGAAAGCCCGGCAATTGGCGAAGCTGCAGCGGCTCAAAGGCACCCGCGATGTGGCGGCCCTGGAAAACGCCCTGGCGGCGCTGACGCGTGCCGCCGAGAGCGGCGAGAACCTGCTCGAATTCGCGATCCGCGCGGCGCGCGCCAACGCGACCGTCGGCGAGATTTCGCTGGCGCTGGAAAAAGTGTTCGGCAGGCATACGGCTGCGGTCCAGACGATCTCAGGCGTCTATCGCGACGCGCTCGGCGACAACCCGGCGCTCGACCGGTTGCAGGAGAAGATCGAGGCGTTCGAAAAGAAATCCGGCGGCAAGCCGCGCATCCTTGTCGCCAAGATGGGCCAGGACGGCCATGACCGCGGCCAGAAGGTGATCGCCAGCGCCTTTGCCGATCTGGGCTTCGACGTCACCGTCGGGCCGATGTTCCAGACGCCGGACGAGATCGCGAAGCTTGCGGTGCAGCACGACGTCGACATCATCGGCGCCTCTTCCTTAGCCGCCGGGCATCTGACGCTGATCCCCGAGCTCAAGGAAGCGCTGAAGAAGCTCGGCCATGCCGACATGCTGATCGTCGCCGGCGGCGTCATCCCGCCACAGGACTATGACGCGGTGCTGGCGGCGGGCGCTGCGGAGATTTTCCCGCCGGGGACGGTGATCCCGGAAGCGGCGAACCGGCTGATGGACCGGTTGCTGTCCGATCAATGAGGGCTTGCCGGTTTGGCTGAAAGGTTGTTCTATGGAAATAGACACAACCATGGCGCGATGATGTTCAAGACAACTATCCACGGGCTTGATGACGGATCGGGAGCGTTGCTGCTGCCACGCGAAATGCTTGACAGCCTGGACCTTCAGGTCGGTGACGAGCTCCAGATGATCGAAAGCGACGACGGCCTCATTCTAAAGCCAATCCGCCATGACGACCACAAACGGCAAATGAACGCTGCTCGCGACGTCATGGACAGATACGAGGCTGCACTGCGCAAGCTTTCAACGTTGGCTAACGGCTAGTTCCTCGACACAGTGATTTCGAAAGATTGCAGGCTTTAAGGGCAAGGCTATCAACATCCGCCGGGATAGTCAGCGTAAACGCTGGCGATGAGCTGGAGGCTTCTGAACCTCGTCATTCCAGGGCGGAGCAAGGAGCGAAGCGACGCGCGCAGACCCTGGAATCCATGCCGTTACCTGGACCGAAATGTGCAACGGTGCAGAATTCTGGACCGCCGCGGCGCTTCCAAGTCACGGCATGGATCCTCGGGTCTGCGCGCGTCGCTTCGCTCCTTGCTCCGCCCGTGGATGACGACCGCGATAGGCGTCTCGGCCAATCGCCAAGGCAGGGGACCTGCAACGCACACCAACCAACCGGTCAAATCTTCTGTATTGAGGAACTAATTCTCGGCCTTGTCCGAGAGCTTGACGATTTCCCATTCCTTGCCATTGACGGTGACGACTTCGCCAACCTTCTTGCCGAACAGCGCCACGGCCATCGGCGAGACATGGGAAATCGAGCCCTTCGACGGGTCGGCCTCGTCCTCGCCGACGATGCGCCAGTGCACCTTCTTGCCGTCGTCGCCTTCCAGCGTGACGCCCATGCCGAAGCGCACCACGTCGCTGCCGGCTTCCGGCACCGAAAGCTCGGCATTCTCGCGCCGCGCGGTCCAGTAACGCAGGTCGCGCGAAACCACCGCGATGCGCTCGCGGTCACCCTTGCGTTCGGCCTTGGCGAGCATATCACGCAGGTCGGCGAGGTTGTCCTCGATCATCGCAAGGCCGCGCTCCGTCACCAGATTGCGGTGCGTGCTGACCGGGCGTTCGCCGACGCCGGCAATGGCGTTTTCGCTGTCTTCTTCGCGGGTGAAAGCTCTGCTCATACAAATGAACTTAGGCTTGGCGAGGCGACTGCACAAGCGGTTTGCCGGTAAGGCCATGCTGGCACGATTCCTGCGACAGACAGGGCGAAACGCCAGGACCTGTGCCGATGTTGAACAGACGAACGCTGCTTGCCCAGGCCGCCGGCTTCGCCGCCGCCGGCGTCTTTGCCGGCAAGGCATCGGCGAAGTCGCTGCCCGGCATCGAAATGGCCGCGATGCGCGGCTCGATCGATGCCACCGAGATCGGCGTGCAGCCAGGCGCGGTCGACGACCAGAGCAAGGCTTTCGCCAGGATGCTGGCCGAGGCCAGCGATCGCGACCAGCCGGTGTTCCTGCCGCCCGGCACCTATCTCGTGTCGAACCTCAAGCTGCCTGCCCGCGTGCGCCTGTCGGGCGTGCCCGGCGCGACGCGCATCGTCTATGGCGGCAACGGCCATCTGATGATGGCGGAACAGGCCGAGCATATCGAGCTCACCGGCCTGGTCTTCGACGGCAGCAACCGCTGGCTGGCCGACTACGCGCAGGGGCTGCTCGACCTGCGCCGCGTCGCCCATCTGACAATCGACAACTGCCAGGTGACCGGCAGCGGCAAGAACGGGCTGGCGCTCGAGCACGCTGTCGGCCGCATCGGCCGCTGCGATATTTCCGGCGCGGCGGACGCCGGCATCTATTCGATCGAGGCCGGCGGGCTGGAGATCTCCGGCAACTCGGTGTCCGACTGCGCCAATGGCGGCATCCTCGTGCATCGCTGGCAGGCGGCGGAGGATGGTACCATCGTCAGCGGCAACCGCGTCCAGAGGATCGGCGCGCGCAGCGGCGGCACCGGCCAGAACGGCAACGGCATCAACGCCTTCCGCGCCGGCAACGTCATCATCTCCGGCAACGTCGTCTCCGACTGCGCCTTCACCGCGATCCGCGCCAACAGCGCCAGCAATTTGCAGATCACCGGCAACACCTGCTCGCGCTCCGGCGAGACCGGGATCTATTCGGAATTCTCCTTCGAAGGCGCGATCCTCAGCAACAATCTCGTCGACGGCGCCGCCAACGGCATCTCGATCGTCAATTTCAACGAAGGCGGCCGCATGGCCGTCTGCTCGAACAATATCGTGCGCAACCTGACGACGGTTGGACCCTACACCGCCGACCCACCAGGTTTCGGCGTCGGCATCAGCGCCGAGGCCGACACGACGGTTTCCGGCAATGTCGTCGAGAACGCGCCGCTCTATGGCATGCAGCTCGGGTGGGGGCCGTATCTGCGCAATGTCGTGGCGACCGGCAATATCATCCGTAAGGCAGGCACTGGCATCGTCGTTTCGGTCGTCGAAGGGTCCGGCACGGCCGTCATTTCGGACAACGTCATCGACGGCGCGAAAAACGGCGCCATCATCGGCCAGCGCTGGGCCGATCCGGTGACCGGGGACCTCACCCAGTCAACCGATACGGGCTACGCGCATCTCACCGTTGAGCGCAACAAGGTCAGTTAGACCGAAGCCACGATAATGTGCGCCTGGATCTTGGCGGCAACCGCGCCGCGGCCATGTCTGTCGGCGATCGCGGCTTCCGCATAATCGGTCGCGGACGCCAAGCTCCCGGCCTCCCTCGCCTCTATCTCGTTGCGAAGAAGCGTTCCTTGGCAATAGGCGACGGCCGGAACCCGCGGCGAGGATGCGCGGCTCTGCTCGGCCCTCGTATCGATCGCCACGTCGGAGAATCCGGCGGCAGCCAGATCGGCGCGGATCAAATCCTTGTCGTGATAACCGTGCGGCGTACGCGCCAGGAAGCGCGGCGGATCATGCGGAAAGATCCTGGCCAGGGCATTGGTCACGTCGTCTGCGAAGATATTCTCCTCGATGCGGTCCCAGACGCTGAACAGGAAATGCCCGCCAGGCTTCAGGACGCGCTTTGCCTCGCGATAAGCGGCGGCGCGGTCGGGAAAGAACATCGCGCCGAATTGACAGCAGACGAGGTCGAAGGCAGCGTCGTCGAAGGGCAGCTTCAAGGCATCCGCCTGGCGCCAGGTAATGAGGCTGTGCGGCCCTGGCGCGACGCCGCATAGTCGAGCTTCGGCTGGTTGAGATCGGTTACAGTATAGGTGCTGCCGGGATCCAGTTTTGGCGCCAGGGCACGGGTGACGGCCCCGGTGCCCGCGGCGGTTTCCAATACGGCCAAGGGCGAGAAAGAAGCCGCCCGCCGTGCGGCCTCCACCGCATAAGCCTCGAAAATCAGCGGCACCATATGGCGATCGTAATTTTCCGGGATCGACCCGGCAAACACCTTGTCCGCTTCCAGCATGGCCAGTACCCGGCGCTCGTTGACGGAGGAGACTAGCAAAAAAGATGAACTCGTTGCTGCTCAGTTTGTTAGGGGAGCGTTCTTCCGGGTCAAGAGCGACGAAATTCGCTGATCTCAAATTTAGATACACATTGTGTATGCAGAAATGCTATATGGCGTTACGAAGGAACCATCGCCATGGCCACCAAAAACCAGGACAGCCACGCCAAGCCCGTCAACCTGCGCATCCGCGAGGATGTCCGCAGCCTGATCGACCGCGCCGCGAAGATACGCGGCAAGACCCGCTCCGACTTCATGATCGAGGCCGCCTACCGCGCGGCCGAAGACACGCTGCTCGACCAGACGCTCGTCAAGGTCGATGCCGAAAGCTATCAGCATTATCTCGATATCCTCGACCAGCCGCCGCGCGGCGAGGGATTTGCCCGGCTGATGAATGCGCCCAAGCCCTGGCAGGACTGATGCTATCGGCACCGGTCCTTCTCGCCGATAGCCACGACCTCGACCTTTTTCAAAGCGGGACCGACAGCCTCGATCAATGGCTTCGACGGCGGGCGCGTGCCAATCAGGTCAGCGGCGCGTCCAGAACCTATGTGATTGCGGAAGGCACGCGCGTCGTTGGCTATTATTGCCTTTCATCAGGTGGACTTGATCTCGCAGATGCTCCCGGTTCGATCCGGCGCAATATGCCGGATCCCGTGCCCATGGCTGTGCTTGGCCGTTTGGCTGTCGATGCAAACTGGCAGAGCAAGGGCCCCGGCGTCGCCCTGCTTCAGGACGCGGTGCTGCGGACCAGCCAAGCGGCCGCCATTCTCGGCATTCGCGGTCTCCTGGTTCATGCCATATCGGATGAAGCCAAGACGTTTTATGAACGCTATGGCTTCCAGGCTTCGCCAAAGAATCCGATGACTTTGGTGCTGTCGCTGAAGACGGCTAGGTCAGGATGACGTTTCGTTGAAACGTCATCCTGACCTAGTTTTTGTTGGAGCATGATCTTTCCGAAACCGGTCCCCACTTTCGGGATCATGCGCTAATTGAGTGCCGCCGTCGGCCGCAGCGAACCAACCTTGGCGCCGATGCGGCTTTCGACTGCGGGATGGGCGAGCTGGGTCAGCCTTACCGCTACCGCCTCATCGCCACGCAGCAGTTTCGCAAGCACCGCGGCGATCATCACCTCTGCCGCCCTGCCGGCGCCGTCATCGCATTTGAGCGCGATGCCGAGACCGAGCTCGGGCAAGGCCGCGCAATAGACGCCTTCGGCGCCGGTCTTGACGAAGATGCGGCCCGGTGCTGCCTGCATCAGCGCGACATCGGCCTTGCCGGTGCCGGCGACGAGGAACGGCTCGGCCATGCAGGCCGAAAGCAGACGCTTCGCCGCCTTTGCGCGCTCGGGCGAGAAGCCCCTGCCCGTCGCCATGCGGGCAAAGCCGAGCGCAAAACTCTTCAACGGCACGGCATAGGTCGGGATCGAGCAGCCGTCGATGGCGCTATTGCCGGTGTTGTGGGCAGCGCCGGTGACGGATTGCATGGCGTCGCGCACCATCTCCTGCTGCGCGTGTCCCTCCTTGACGTAGCCCCGATGGGCGATGCCCGAATGCACGCAGGTGCAGAGGAAGCCGGCATGCTTGCCGGAGCAGTTGTTGTGCAACGCGCTCGGCACAGCGCCGGCGCGGGCGAGCGCTAGGGTGGCTTCATGGTTGGGCCAATGCGCGCCGCATTCGAGAGCGGTTTTGTCGAGACCGGCCTTGGCGAGCATCGCCCGCGCCAGTTCGACATGGGCGGGCTCGCCCGAATGCGAGGCGCAGGCCAGCGCCAGTTCGCGGTTGCCGAAGCCATAGGCGTCGGCAGCCCCCGATTCGACCAGCGGCAGCGCCTGGATCGCCTTCACCGCAGAGCGCGGGAAAACCGGGCGATCCGTGTCGCCGATCTCCCAGACGGTCTTGCCGTCGGCGTCGAACGCGCTGATGGCGCCGCGGTGCCTGCTTTCGACCACCGCGCCGCGCGTGACTTCGACCAGAACCGGATTGGACATGCTGCCTCCCGCACGCGCCAGAGGGCGCTGCTTTTAGTGCGGGCAGCTTCTACCTGATGCGGTCGAGAATGGAAACGTAATTGGCGACGGCAGCACCACCCATGTTGAAGATGCCGCCGAGCTTCGCGCCCGGCACCTGGATGCCGCCGGCCTCGCCGGTCAACTGCATGGCGGTGAGCACATGCATCGAAACGCCGGTGGCGCCGATCGGATGGCCCTTGGCCTTCAGGCCGCCCGAAGGATTGACCGGCAGGCGGCCGTCCTTGGCCGTCGTGCCGTCCAGCGCCAGCCTGGCGCCCTCGCCGGGCCTGGCCAGGCCCATCGCTTCGTATTCGATCAATTCGGCGATGGTGAAGCAGTCATGCGTCTCGACGAAGGAAAGGTCGTCGAGCGTGACGCCGGCCTTCTTCAGCGCCTGGTTCCAGGCGTGCTCGCAACCTTCGAAGGCTAGGATGTCGCGCTTCGACATCGGCAGGAAATCCTGGACATGCTCGTTGGCGCGGAAGGTCACGGCGCGCCGCATCTTCAACGCCGTCGCGGTGTCGGTGAGCACCAGCGCCGCGGCGCCGTCCGACACCAGCGAGCAATCTGTGCGCTTCAGCGGACCGGCGACGAAGGGGTTCTTCTCGCTTTCCTGGCGACAGAACTCATAGCCGAAATCCTTGCGCATCTGCGCGTAGGGATTGTCGACACCGTTCTTGTGGTTCTTGGCAGCGATCATGGCCAGCGCGTCCGACTGGTCGCCATAGCGCTGGAAATAGGCCTGCGCGATCTTGCCGAAGACGCCGGCAAAGCCGGCCGGGGTGTCACCTTCTTCCGGAAGGTAGGATGCCTTGAGCAGGTTCTTGCCGATCTCGGGACCGGGCGTGGTCGTCATCTGCTCGGCGCCGACCACCAGCACGATGCGGGCGGCGTTGGCGTCGATGGCGCGGATACCTTGCCGGACCGCGGCCGACCCGGTGGCGCAGGCATTCTCGACGCGCGTCGCCGGCTTGAAGCGCAGCCGGTCATCGGCCTGCAGCACGAGGCTCGCGGTGAAATCCTGCGGCGAGAAGCCGGCGTTGAAATGGCCGAGCACGATCTCGTCCACATCGTCGGGGCCGATGCCGGCATGGTCGAGCGCCTCGACGGCAACCTTGGTGATCAGGCTCTCCAGCGTCTCGCCTTCGAGCTTGCCGAAGCGCGAATGCGCCCAGCCGACGATGCATGCGGTCATGGCAACCTCCATTTGCGCCGCAGCCTAGCACGATCCTTAGCGGCACGTGATTCAATATTGTTCAACAA
>NZ_RZRY01000282.1:0-7787 GCF_003998035.1 Mesorhizobium sp. M2A.F.Ca.ET.039.01.1.1
CCCGTCCACGATGAGCAGTTTGCGGTGGGTCCGGTTGTTCACTCGGTCAAGCGTATACCAGTAGACAGGCCGGTAGCGCTGGAACCGCACCCCAGCGCCCGTCATGATGTGGATCAGGTTCTCGTCGAAGGGCAGGGAGCCAAGCCAGTCGACCAGCACTCGGACCTCGACGCCTTCGCGGGCTTTCGCGGCCAAGGCCGTGGCGAACTGATAGCCGACCGAGCCCGACCAATAAATGTAGGTCTCCATGTCGATGCTGGATCGGGCTACGCCGATCGCTTGCAGCATCGCAGGAAAAATCTCGTCGCCGTTGACGAGGGTTTGCACGGCGTTCTGCCCGGAGATCTGCCCTTGCGAATAGCTGCTCATGCTTTGCACGAATTGCGGATCCGCCGCGTCGAAGCGGTGCGGAACGATCGTGCGGATGACACGCGGCTCCGGGGTCAGGTTTACCGCGGCCAGCGTGACGACGGCAGCGGCGACGGCCACGGCGACATATTTGGCGATGTCGAGCCAATGGCCGGCCTTGCGCCCGGCAGCGCGTGTCTTGCTGGCCAGTAGCGCTCTAAAGCCCTGAGCCTTCACGTCTTTAGCCTGCGGTCAGTTTATCCCAACAGCAAGAATGTTCGACCGTGATTCAGGTTCCCGGCTGGGCCTGCGCGGGCTCGGACCGGCGCTTGGTCAGCCGATCCCCGGCCCGCCGCTCACCATCGACCGAGAGCTGCATCCTTTGCGACCAGTCGGCGTTGAATAAGATCATTCAAGGATGGTCTTGCATGGATATCAAGCTGGAACAGCCCGTAGCCGAAGCCTCGCCGGAGGCCGACATGCTCGTGAACAAAACGGCGCATTTCGTGGAGGAATGGATCAATGAGCATAAGGCCGAACCTCGGGTCTCGATGCCGGCCGAGATAGTCGCCGCCGAATTGGCCGACCAATGTATCGCCGACGCCGAAAGCCAAGGCATAGAGCCTGACGAGATCAACGAGGAAGTGGGCGACCTCGAGGAATATATCGCCGAGACCGTGCTGGAGGAGCAACGAGACGGCAGCGGCGATGATCATGGATCGATTGCGCCTGCG
Organism: Mesorhizobium sp. M2A.F.Ca.ET.039.01.1.1; assembly: GCF_003998035.1. Classification (NCBI taxonomy): domain Bacteria; kingdom Pseudomonadati; phylum Pseudomonadota; class Alphaproteobacteria; order Hyphomicrobiales; family Phyllobacteriaceae; genus Mesorhizobium; species Mesorhizobium sp. M2A.F.Ca.ET.039.01.1.1. Next base: position 1,083 of record NZ_RZRY01000282.1, read on the forward strand.
CCGCCCGCCGCTGGAAACGGAGAGACGAATGCCCAAATTCCGCTTTGAGTTTCTCGAAGCCGCGGCGCAGCCGCCGATCCACGTCGAGATGGAAAATCTCGAAACGGCGAAAGCCGAGGCTAAGCGGGCTGCGAAGGAAGCCATGCTCGACGGCATTGCCGCGGGGTCGGACCCGACATCCTGGGTGACCAAGATCTACGACGAGGCAGGCTACCTGGTGACGACCATCGAATTCCAGGATCTGGTGTCCGAAGCCCAGCGGCCCGGTCAGGCGGACGAGGCCGGCGAGCCCGGCGTGATGCGCTCAGGTTGAGGCTTGATCCCACGCCGGCGGGGACTGATCGCGCCGATATCCGGGCCCTTATTCGTCGCCCTTGTAGGTCTTGGCGGCTTCCTCGATCTTGCGCCAATCATTGCCATAGCGCCGCACAAGTTCCCGCGCCTGCGCAGGTGACAGTCCCTGCGTCTCGACGACGTGCTTCACCTCCGTCTCTTCGCCCTTCAGCGGACGCGAGCGCGGCCGTCTGGAGTGTCTGGCCGTCTCTCCATTTCGTCCCGGCATGGATGCCCCTCTCTCGGATCGGTATCAACCGCCGAGCCGAAGGAAAGTTTCCTGAGCCCGTGCGTCAGCCCGGGCCGATGCACAGGGCTCGCCGGCAGGGGTGAGCCGCACCGACAGCGTCGCGCTCGAAGAACTGCACACCGAGCTGCTCCGTCATGTGTGAGGTCGGATTCGTAGGCGGCCTGCGCCGGGTACCCGGCCCGGCGCAGGCTTCGATCCGCCACGTGCGTTGGTAAGTTAACGGTCAGGCCATCCTAGCCAGTATCTTGGCCATATCCGCCGTATCGAACGCCCTCAGGGTCTCGGTTCTGATGTTGCCCATCGATGCGATTGATAGGCCCAGCGCAGTCGCGGCAATGTCGTCCTCCGCTTCGGCAACCGCCACGACATCATGCTTGCCCAGCGTCCACAACAAGGTGTGAATCTTGACCCCGCTTTTGCTGGCCATCTCCTTGAAAGCCTCGGCACGCTTCTGGGTGTCCTTTATGGTCCTGATACCCTGGTCGGTGAAGTTTGACAGCAATACGTAGTGAGCCATTGGTTTCCTCCCACAAGGGAAACGCGGGGCGCTCACGGCGCGTCCGCCGTTCCCAGGACCACAATAGCACGTGCCCACTCTACAAAGAAGCAATTGCTAATATATCGGCGTACAGGTTGGATTGCCGCAAGAGGCACGAGTCAAGTGTCATGTCTCGAGGCCGCACGCGCGTGCAAGGCGGTGTGTAGATGGCTGCGCTCATCAGCCCGGCTCGATCTCCGAAAACAGCCAGTCGCGAAACGCCTTGACCTTGCGCTGGCGGATCGCCTCCGGCGGGTAGACCAGATAGAAGCTGGAGACCGCCTTCAGCGCGTGTTCGAACGGCCGCACCAGCCGGCCGGTGGCAAGGTCGGCGGAGACCAGCATGGTGCGGCCGAGCACCACGCCTTCGCCCTGGACGGCCGATTCTACCGCGAAGGTGGCGGAATCGAAGGTGAGCCCGCTGTTGGGATCGACGCCTTCGACGCCGGCGCTGGCCAGCCACGCCGCCCAGTCGATGCGGTAGCCGTCGCGGATCAGCGTGTGGTGCTTGAGGTCCTGCGGGTGCCTGAGCGGATGTGGCCCTTCCAGCAGCTTCGGGCTGCAGACGGGAAACACTTCCTCACCGGTGAGGAACTCCGACGTCAGCCCATGATAATGGCCGCCGCCATATCGTATGGCGACGTCGATGCCGTCGCCGCGGAAATTGGTCAGCCGGCCGGTGGTCGAGACGCGCACATCGATATCGCCATGCGCGCGGTGAAACCGGTAGAGCCGCGGCACCAGCCATTTTCCGGCAAACCCGTCCGACGTGCTGACATTGAGCGTCGAGCCGGAATGGCGCGAGGTCGCGGTCTGCGTCGCCAGCGCGAGCTGGTCGAGCGCCTCGCGCACGGCAACCGCATAAGGCTCGCCGACCGGTGTGAGCCGCACCGAGCGCGTCGCGCGCTCGAAGAGCTGCACGCCGAGCTGATCCTCCAGATGTTTTATCGCCCGGCTGATCGCGCCATGGGTGAGGTTGAGCTCGTCGGCAGCCCTGGAAAAATTCAAATGCCGTGCGGCGGCCTCGAAGGCCGGCAAGGCATTGAGCGGCGGCAGTTTGCGGGTCATGGCGAAGCCATTTGTGAGTTATGGTAACAAATAATTGCCAAACTTTGGTTTGTCCATCGTGGTTTTTCCAGCCAAAAATCCTCACAGAACTTGTGATCAAAACTCACCAACGTGCGAGGACGCCATGGCCACCGTTCATCCTTTCCTCTGGTTCAATCTCGATGCCGAAGCCGCGCGGGATTTCTATCTCTCGGTCTTCAAGAACAGCCGCGCGCTCGGCGCGATCGAGTTCACCGACAAGCCGCACGCGATCTTCGACTTCGAGCTCGAAGGCCAGCGCTTTACCGCGCTCAATGCCGGCGGGGTGCCGCCTTTCAACGAGCGCATCTCGCTCTACATCGAGACTGGGGACCAGGAAGAGACCGACTATTTCTGGAACGCGCTGACCGCCGGCGGCGGCTCGGAACAGCCCTGCGGCTGGCTGAAGGACAAGTTCGGCGTCTATTGGCAGGTCATCCCGGGCGAAGCCTTGCGGCTGATGAACGATCCGGACCGCGCGAAGGCCAGCCGGGCGCGCCAGGCGATGTATTCGATGAAGAAGATCATCCTCGCCGACATCGCCGCCGCCCACGCCGGGCTCGCCTGATTTTGAACCCATCCCTGAAAGGACGGAGAAAACCCATGACCAGTCTCACGGGAAAAAAGATCATCGTCGTCGGCGGCAGCTCCGGCATCGGCTTCGGCGTCGCGGCAGCCGCGCTGGAACACGGCGCGGAAGTCGTGATCGTCGGCCGCTCCGAGGACAAGCTGAAGGCCGCCGAAGAGCGGCTCGGGGCAGGACACGTGACAGGCATTGCCGCCGACATGGCGAACGAGGCGGACGTGTCCCGCATGTTCGAGCAAGCCGGCGCCTTCGATCATCTGGTGGCGACGGCCGGCACGCCGCCGCCCAATTTTCCGATCGGCGAGACCGACATGGATTTCGTGCGCGGCTTCGTCGACGGCAAGCTGATCGGGTCGGTGATGCTTGCCAAGCATGCTGTGCGCAAATTGAGCAAAGGCGGCTCGATGATCTTCACCTCCGGCATCAACAAGGACCGCCCGCCGGTTCCGGGCGGCGCGGTGGTCGCGGCGGTCGCCGGTTCCTTCAGCTATTTCGCTCGCGCGCTGGCGCTGGAGCTCGCGCCAACCCGCGTCAACATCGTCTCGCCCGGCTGGGTCGACACCGAAATGTGGGACGAGATCGTCGGAGAAGCCAAGACAGGCTATTTCGGGCAGATGGGCGGCCGCATCCCGGCCGGCAGGATCGCCAGGCCCGTCGACATCGCGCCGGCCTATCTCTATCTGATGCAGAACGAATTCATGACCGGCGAGACCGTCCATATCGACGGCGGGCAGCGGCTGGTGTGATCGGAAAGGCCGGACTCTGTCCGAGGATCCGGCTCCGCCATCGCGGCCCCAAGGGCCGGGCCTCGCTTTCCGACCCCTTGTCGGGCAATGGCGTTTCTGGCGGAACGCTCATATACATGACGCTCGAATGAGCAGCGCCTCCGCGTCGTCGAGGAACGCCATGCGAAGGGTCATCGTCACCGTCATCTGCCTTGCCGCCGCGACAGGCGCCAACGGCCACGACTGGTACCAAAACAAGGTCGATCCGATAACGAACCTCAAATGCTGCGGCGGCACGGATTGCCGCCCCATACCGGAGTCCTCGGTGCAGTCCAGGGCGGACGGCGGCTATGTCTATCTGCCCGATGGCTTCAACATCCCGCGAGAGCGCGTGCAGGAATCGCCGGACGGCCGATACCATATCTGCGAGAACAGATACGTCATCACCAACCAGCCCTATCTGCGCTGCTTCTTCGCGCCGCGCCTCAAGGTCTCGCGGTTGCTTCCGCAGTAACCGCCGCCACCAGCTCTTTACGGTCACTGCTGATTACCGGCCCGTTGGGCGCGCCCAAGTCCATACTGAAGACGTTGCTGACCGGAGCAAAGCGCGCTGCAAACCGTTAGACCCGACAGTGCTGCAGGAATGGCAAGGATGGCGCAACAAGTCAAAAAGCAGGAGCCTCTCGCCTTTCGCTTCGCCGATGACGGGCTGGTGCCCAATCATCCGCGATGGCCCATGCTTGTCTATCCCGGCGCGGTGCCGCTGCCGGACGACGTCGATCCGGCCGCGGTCTTCGAGGAGATTTTCGGCGCGAATGGCTGGGGCGACAGCTGGCGCAACGGCATCTACAGCTTCGTTCACTACCACTCGCGCATCCATGAGGTTTTGGGCATCGCGCGCGGCGCCGCCGAGGTGCGCTTCGGCGGTGACAAGGGCAAGGTGCTCGAGGTCAAGGCGGGCGACGTGGCGGTGCTGCCGGCAGGCACTGGCCACCAGCGCCTGTCCGGCTCGGCCGACCTCCTGGTGGTCGGCGCCTATCCGCCGTTCGGCACATATGATCTGTGCCGCAGCCCCGAGCAGCATGCCGAGGCGCTGCGCACGATCCCGGGGGTCCGCCGTCCCGACAAGGATCCGCTTTTTGGCAGCGACGGGCCGCTGCTGAAAGCGTGGAGTAAGTTGGCGGCCTGAACCGCAACGCGGCCGTCCCCTACGGATAATGCTCCTTCTTCGGCGCATAGATTGCCGGATTGAAATCCAGTTCTTTCGGCAGCGGCCGGCTTGAGCACTGCAGGTGCGTCTGCCTGGCAAGCAGCAGCCGCTGCTGCCGCTCATGCTCCTTCACTGCCGCCACCATCCCCATGCTGTAAGGTCCAAGCAGCACGCCCATGCCCCAGCCGGGATGGTCCTTCTCGCGCTGCGCATAGTCGGCTGCGGCGGCGCGGGCCTGCTGGCATCCCGGCGATGCCCATTTCGGATCCTGTTGCGACAGCGAGGCGCCATAGTCGGCTGGAGAGGACACGCATCCAGCCACACCCGCGCAGAGCGCGGCGATCACCGCATTTCTCATCCTTGAGTCCTCGCTAATTTAAGGCCGGAGAGACCACAGAATGCTTCTTCGCACAAGCGAGATGGCGGCAAAAGGAGAGAGCCGGACAACTGCTGTCGTCGTCCGTCGAGGCGTTCCCGAAATTTTTTCAACACCTCGTTCCGTTTCCACCCGCCGCTTCGTCCTTAACTCGTCCGCACCGAAAAGGAGAGCCGCAATGGCTGGAATGATCGTCATCTACAAGCAGCCAGCCGACGCGCAGGCGTTCGACAAGCACTATTTCGAGACGCATATACCGCTGGCCAAGAAGATACCGGGCTTGAGGAAATACGAAGTAAGCCGGGGGCCGATCACGGTGCTCGCCGGACCGTCTGACGTCTACCTGATCGGGACACTTCATTTCGACGATCTCGACGCGATGAAAAAAGGGATGGCGAGCCCGGAGGGAAAAGCGGCCGGCGCGGATCGCCGGCTCTACGCGCCTGATGGGTCGGGCGTTCAGATCTTCATTTTCGACAGCATGGAAATCTGAGCCCGCTCGCCGCCGCTCAGAATTTCCGGCTGAGATAGGCCGACCCGCGAAGCCCGAACCGCCACTCGAATTCCACCGCCTTGGTCAGGCCGATCCTGCGGCCGCTGACGATGGCGGAGGGATCGGCCCGCGACGGGGCAAACTCGAAAGGCGGCGCGGTCAGCGGCAGCCGATTGTGCGAGCCGTCGATGCCGAGCGCCTGGCAGAGCTTGCCGGGCCCGGAGCAGAGCACCCGCTCGTCAGCTACGCCGCGCCGGCCGTGCATCTCGGCAATGCCCGATTGCGGCTGGAGCGCGCGGATCAGCACGGCGCTGCCCGGCAGGCACACCGCGTTCAGGCACCAGTGCAGGCCGTAGGAGCGATACACATAGGCCGTGCCGGGCGCGCCATACATCGGCGCGTTGCGCGGCGTGCGGCCACGATACGCGTGTGAGGCGGGATCGTCGGGCCGGTAGGCCTCGGTCTCGACGATGATGCCGCCGACACCGGAGAGCGCGAGCGTGGCGCCGATCAGTTTGCGGGCGACCACAAGCGCGTCGCGGGCGAAGAAATCGGCGTCGACCGGATCGACCATCGTCGGCGTTCGATCAGCCAAGCAAATTTCGCGCCGCGCGCATGAAGATCCGGGAGCCGATCGGGATCAGGTCGTCGGGAAAATCATAGTCGGGGTTGTGCAGCGATGGGTGCCTTTCGCCGGCGCCGAGGAAGAACATCGCCGATTTGGCGCTGTGGCCGAAAATGCCGAAATCCTCCGAGGCGCGCATCGGCAGCGCCGCCTCGCTGCGCGCAACGCCTTCCTCGTCGAGCGCGCGGGCGAGATGCTCGACCGCGTCCGGCGCGTTGACGCTGGCGACGAAGATCTCGTGATAGTCGAAGCGCACGGCAAGGCCATGTGCGGCGGCGATTTCTGCCGCGAGCGCCTCCGCGGCGGCGACGAGTTCCGCCATGCGCTCGTCGCGCCTGGTGCGCAGCGTCGCCCACACTTCCGCATAGCCCGGCGCGATGCCGAACACGGCTTCGCCCATCGAACAATGGGTGACGGTCAACATGCTGAAATCGTCGTCGGCGAAAGTGCCGCGCCCGAGCGCGGGCAGCGCCGGCATCAGCT
>NZ_RZRY01000283.1:0-7783 GCF_003998035.1 Mesorhizobium sp. M2A.F.Ca.ET.039.01.1.1
CTGCTGGCCTAAGGCGCTCCCATGCCGACATCGCCCGTATCGCTCGATCCACAGGCGCGGAAGGTCCTCGACCTTGGCCGACAGGCGCATGAGCCGCCCTTCGAGACCGGCACGCCCGAGCAGGCGCGACGCGCCTACGACGAAGGCTTTCCGAGCCTGCAAGGCGAGCGCGAGCCTGTCGCTTCGGTGCGCGAACAAACCATCGCCGGGCCCGGTGGCCGTCTCAACCTTCGCGTTTATCGCGGGCAGGGCGCGCCGGCGGCCGACGCGCCGGCGCTGCTCTACCTGCACGGTGGCGGCTGGGTGATCGGCAATCTCGATTCGCATGACGAGATCTGCCGCTGGTACGCCAACATCGCCGCCTGTGTTGTCGTTTCGCCGGACTACCGGCTGGCGCCGGAGCACAAGTTTCCGGCTGCGGTCGAGGATTGCCGTGCCGTTCTCTCCTTCATGCAGGATATGCCCGGCGGGCTTGGCATCGACGCCAGCCGCATCGCCGTCGCCGGCGACAGCGCCGGCGGCAACCTCGCCGCGGTGCTGGCGCTGCTTGCCCGCGATGACAAATGCCGTCCGACCGCGCAGCTCCTGTTCTATCCCAACACCGATGCCGCCCAAACGGCGGACAGCTATCGCCGCTTCGCCGAAGGTTTCGGCCTGACGGCCGCGACCATGGCCTGGTTCCGCGACCACTATGTCCGTGACGCGGTCGACATCAATGACTGGCGCGTCTCGCCGCTAAAGGCCAACAGCCTTGCCGGCGCGGCGCCGGCCTTCATCGCCATTGCCGGCCATGACATCCTCGCCGACGAGGGCGAGGCCTATGCAAGGCGGCTCGAGATGGACGGCGTCCCGATCGTGGTCAAACGCTGGCCAGGGCAGATCCATGGGTTCGTCTCAATGGGCCGCCATGGTCCGGCGTCGCGTCAGGCGGTCGAGGCTGCTGTTGCGGCCTGGCGCAATTTCGATCCGGCGTTTGAAGGGGTCTAGGCCGATTGGCGCATTACAAGCGTTGCGTCGAGGCTGACCTTTGGCGTCACGGCGGCCGCATCCTCGTCGAGCATCGCAAGCAGCGTCTCGACACTGCGGCCGGCCATGGCGGCGAAATCCTGCGCCATGGTGGTGAGCGCTGGGCAGGTGTAGCGGCTGAGTGGATGATCATCATGGGCTGCGATGCGCAGGTCGCAACCCGGCTTACGGCCCACCTTCAACCCTTTCGAGAAGGCCGCCGCCATGACGCCGAAGGCCAGGCGGTCGTTGGCGCACAGGATGGTCTTGCCCGGCAGGCCGCCATTGCCGAGCAGCTTCTCCGTCTGCTCGTAGCCGATGCGCTCGAACTCCCAAGTATAGTCGTCGGTGTCGCCGAAGACGATCGGCTCGAATCCCAGTCGCTGCATCGAGGCGACATAGCTGCTCAATCGTTCCGCCGAATTGTGATTGACGTGCGGGATGTCGAAATAGACCGGGGCATCGCCGGAACGGCAAAGGTAATCCACGATCGTCGCGACGCTTTTTGCGTTGTTATTGCCAACAAATGGCGTATCACCTTCCAGGAAAGTGTCGAAATAAACAATCGGGATGGTCTGCGTGAGCTTTTCCAGGGTTCTCTGATCGGATCGTTTGCCCAGCGGCGCGATTAGCGCGCCGGATACCTTCAGCGACAAGATGGTTCGGGTGGCTTCAATCTCGAGCTCGGTCGAGCCATGCGAGGAAATGACGACCGGCCAGTAGCCTTCGTCGCGCAGCCTGAGCTCGATGCGGCTGACCATCTCTGAATAGAACGGGTCGGTCACCGTCGGCACGACAATGCCGATGCTGCGCGTGCGCTTGCGATTGAGATTGCGCGCGAAGAGGTTCGGCTGGTAGTCGGACGAGCGCAGCGCATCCTCGATACGCTTGCGCGTTGCCGGCTTGACGCTGGTCGGATCGTCGAAGAATTTCGACAGTGTCGGTCTGGAGACGCCGCAGGAGCGGGCGAAATCCTCCATGGTCTTGTGCGTCATCGACATTCAAAGCCCTCGCGCCACGGATTTCCCGCCTGGTCCATGCGCCGTCCCGGCGCCTTCCATACGGTGCGCCGACCCGGGACTGCAAGTTCAAAAACTTTACAGGAAGCGCTTCAAGTTTCAATTCGCTGACGAAAATTATTGCGTTCGTAAATTTATTAATTGACGTGAAGAAGGACGCGCCTTATTCCGCTTCGAGGTGATGCCACGCGGCAAATGCCGGGAGGCCGTGATGAAGAAGCTGGTTTCCGCCGGCGAGATCCTCGTCGAGATATGGCGGATCGGACCGGCCAGAGCTTTCTCGAACCCGGGCCACTGGTGGGGCCGTTCCCATCCGGCGCGCCAGCGATCTTCATTGGCCAAGCGGCAGCGCTTGGTCAGCCAGCGGGGCTTATCGGGGCCGTCGGCAGGGACGATTTCGGCCAACTGAACATAGACCGACTGCGCCGGCTCGGCGCGGACGTTTCGGCGATCGCCACCCATGGAGGCCACGCAACTGGCACCGCCTTCGTCACCTATAGAGCCGACGCTTCCAGGCATTTCGTCTTCAACATCCGCAACAGCGCGGCGGGCCTGTTGGCCATCGATGATGCCGCAAGACACTTGCTTGCCGACGCCGACCATTTTCATGTCATGGGCTCGTCGCTGTTCTCGGAAAAGGCGACCGACGTTGTGCTCGCCGCGACCGCGGCCGTGAAGGCCAGGGGCGGCACCGTGTCCTTCGACCCCAACGTCCGGCGCGAGATCATGCAGGACACCGGCATGAGCGAGGCGCTCGACAGGGTGTTGGCGCAGACCGACGTCTTTCTGCCAAGCGGCAACGAGTTGCTCCTGTTCTCTTCAGCGGGCGACGAGCAGGGCGTGATCGCCGAGCTGCTTGGTCGGGGCATAGCCTGCATCGTGCTGAAGAGAGGCGCTGCCGGCGCCGTCTATCACGATCGCCAGCGCTCGGTCGCAATGCCCGGATTCGCCGTCGAGGAAGTGGACCCGACTGGCGCCGGCGACTGCTTCGGAGCCGCCTTCGTATGCTTCTGGTTGCGCGGCGCCGCACCTGCCGAGGCGCTGCGCATCGCCAACGCCTGCGGCGCGCTGGCCGTGACGCGGAAGGGACCCATGGAAGGCATTCACCGGCTCGCCGATGTCGAGGCTTTCATAGCCGGGGCCGGTACACGCGCATGAGCTCCGCGACCAAGAGACTTGCGGCCATCGGCGCGCGGCGGGCGGCGGGCGGCAAGGGAGGCATCACCTCGATCTGCTCGGCGCATCCGCTGGTGATCGACGCGGCGCTCCGCCACGGCGCGCTGCATGGCGCGGATGTCCTCATCGAGGCGACCTGTAACCAGGTCAATCACGAAGGCGGCTACACCGGCATGGCGCCGGCCGCCTTTCGCGGCCTCGTCGAAACGTATGCCGGCAGGGCCGGTCTTCCCCTCGATCGTCTGATCCTCGGCGGCGACCATCTTGGACCCAATCCCTGGAAGCACGACTCCGCTGCCGGGGCGATGCGGAAAGCGGCCGCGATGATCGACGCCTATGCGGCCGCCGGGTTCACCAAGCTGCATCTCGACACCAGCATGGCCTGCGCCGACGATCCGGTGCCGCTCCCCGACGAGACGATTGCCGCCCGCGCGGCTGAGCTTGCCAAGGTCGCCGAGGCGGCGGTCGCGCGCGCCGGCGGTGAGAAACCCGTTTACATCATCGGCACCGAGGTGCCGGTGCCCGGCGGCGCGCTCGAACCGCTCGAGCACACGCATGTGACCGAGCCTGCCGACGCGCTCCGCACGGTCGAGGTCCACCGCAAGGCTTTCTCTCGCCTCGGCCTCGATGGCGCCTTTGACCGGGTCGTCGGCGTCGTCGTCCAGCCCGGCGTCGAATTCGGCAATGCCGATATCGTCGCCTATGCGACGGAGAAAGCGACTGAGCTGGTCACTGTGCTGGAACGCATGCCGCAATTCGTCTTCGAAGCGCACTCGACCGACTACCAGCCCGCGGAAGCGCTTGGCATGCTGGTGCGTGACGGTTTCGCCATCCTCAAAGTCGGCCCGTGGCTGACATTCGCGCTGCGCGAGGCGCTCTACGGCCTCAGCCACATTGCCGACGAACTGGCGCCCGATCCGTTGCGTGAAACCCTGCCGGCGGCCATGGAGCGCGTGATGCTCGCCTCGTCCGGCAACTGGCAGAAATACTATTGTGGCACGCCCGACGAGCAGCGTCTGCGGCGGCATTTCTCCTTCAGCGATCGCATCCGTTACTACTGGCTGGCGCCGGAAGCGCAGCGCGCAACCGGAGCGGTGCTGGCCGCGCTTGGCGACAGGGAGATTCCCCGCCCGCTGATCAGCCAATATATTGGCCACCTCGATGTCGAGGTCGGCGCGGGCCGCATCAGACCGACCGCGCATGGGCTTCTGCTCGGCAGCGTGACGCGCGTGCTCAATATCTATCGCAACGCCACGAACCAGTAAGCCGTCTTCGCTGCCGGACCTCGGATTTGACTTAGCCCGCGTGGATCTCTCATGGAGGGGCTCGCGCAAGCCGCACCTCTGACAGTGGACAGCAAATCCATTACGGTTCCTTCTTGAACAGGTCCTGGAAGATCAGCGGGCCCCAAGTGCGGCCGCGTGCGTGCACGAGCGCGCCACCCTCGTTGAGCTTTCCCAGCTTGACGGGCGCGAACCCGAGTTGTCTGGCCAAGGCCGCGACGTGAGCGGCCGCGTCCTCGTCGTCGCTCGACAGAAAGACGACCCTGGCCGCCCTCGACGACCGGATCGGTAGCCAGGGTGGCCGCAACCAGGTGATTGAAGCCTTTCGCGAGCTTGGCGCCGGTGAACGCCTTCGCGACGAAAGCGGAGGACGGGAGACCGTCCAGCTCTTCAGGGACCGGAAACGCGTTCGTGGCATCGATGACTGTCTTGCCTTCCCAGCTCGGCAGAGCCTTCGCAACGTCGCAATGATTCCCGAACGGAACCGCCAGGATGATGGTGTCGGCCTCGAGCGCTTCCCGCAGCGACTTGGCGACGACCGTCGGTCCAATCGCCCGGGGTTCCGTTCAGGGTCACGGATGCCGAGGCGCAGATCGTCGCGGTGCGGCAGGGGCTCGGGATGACGACTCTGCCGTGCTTCGTGGGAGATGCCGACCCCCTGCTGGCGAGGGTGCCGGGTACCGACCTGCACATGTACGGAACGCTCTGGCTTCTCACACAGGGAGAGGCACGCAAGACGAAGCGCGTGCGGCTCTTCACGGAATTCGTATCCCGCAGGCTTGCCGCCTACGCTCCGCTTCTCGCGGGATTGTCCGTATCGGGCGACTGATGCCTACCAGGCCGTCGGCGACGCTTGCAATGGACAGGTGCCGCAATCGAACATGCGTGGGACAGGACGCCGACCCCCTCGGTGTTGAGCAACGTCATGGCGAACTATGCGGGTTCCTTACACGGACCAACGACGCTTTGGCCTTGAAGCGCCTGATGACTATTTGAAATCATTGATTATTAGGAAAATTCTGGCTGAGAGAGCGTTTTTCTAACTATCAGTTAAAGCGTTGAATCTATTCGCATTTTCTTATCGCTTGTTACCCAGTTTGTTACACAGCCGCGGATGACCGTTATGCCTCCCGTCCGCCTATGCGTTCGCTACCCCAACTCGTGCAGAAAAGTTGACATGGCGGCGGTCTTTTTTCCTCCTCGACGACGCCGTGCGGGACAGCACAGGGGCCCTGCGAGATTCTGTCGATGGCTTCGGAGAGGTCAGCAGCTTCGATCGCGGTCCGGCGATCGGCAGATCTGATGACATGACGCCCTGATAGAGAGGGCGAGAACGCCGGTACAGGTGCGCAATCCGGATGCATCGGGAGTTGAAACTCGCGATGGTGCGCCTTCGGAGCGCAACTTCGTGTCCTGCTCGTGAGCGGCATTCTCTGACGGGTTGAGGCGTGCGGTCATATCTGGAACAAACCTTGGCATCTTGAGGCCTCCTTCAGAGGTTCGACATGAAGCGTGGGCGACGGCTGCCAAGCAGGCTTTCTGCAACTGCGATAGCGCAAAAGGTTTTAACCGACGTCGACCCAGGCAGGGGCGTGATCGCTTGGCTTTTCCCACCCACGAGTCTCGACATCGACACCTGCGGCCATAAGGCTTTCCGCAAGTGACGGGCTCACGAGCAGATGGTCCATCCGCAGGCCTGAGCTTCGGTCGTAGCCGCCGCGATAGGAAAAATTCCAATAGGTGTATATGCCCTTGTCCGGATGGATATGGCGCATCGCATCCACCCAGCCCAAGCTCAGCATGTGCGCATAAGCTTTCCTGCTTTCGGGGAAGAAGACAGCATCGCCCAGCCAACGCCTGGGTACTGCAGCATCTATCTCAGTGGGCACGACGTTGTAGTCACCACAAAGCACGGCGCGCTCGCCCAACAGCGATCGGCTGTAGTCGACGAGACGGTCGAACCAGCGAAGCTTGTAATCGAATTTGGGGCCTGGCGCGGGATTGCCATTGGGCAGATATATGCAGCCGACGATGAGACCGTCGATCTCTGCCTCCAGATAGCGGCTGTGCGTGTCATCGGGATCGCCAGGCAAGCCACGGCGGCGTTCGACCGGATCCTTCCCGCGCACCAATATCGCCACCCCGTTGTAGGATTTCTGGCCGTGCCAGATCGCGCCGAAGCCGGCGTCCCGTATTGCCTCGATGGGAAAATTCTCGTCGGACGTTTTCAGCTCCTGGAGGCAAACAACGTCATAATCGGCCTCGCCAAGCCACTTCAGGAGCACGGGGAGTCGGCCGTTCACACCATTGACGTTGAAGGTCGCGATCCGGGTCATCCCCTCGGCTCCGACGTGGGCAATCCAAATGCCGGACGCCTCGCTCGCGCGGCAAGAAAAAGCCCCGCCGAGAGTTCGACGGGGCCGCATTTCTTAGAGCGGTGTGGTTCGCCGAACACGATCTCGTTCAGCCTCAATGTCGTCATAAGGCTCCGCGGCAGCATCAAATCCTGTCCATCCCCCGGCCTCGTAAGCGCTACGCCGCTCGTCAAGATTGACGGCACGCTCTCCACGCAGGATCCGTTCAGCTTCGCCGGTTAGCCGATCATCCACTCTGGCAGTCACCAGACTGCCGCCGCGGCGCACGCCCTCGGCATAGACATGTGCATCACGTTCCGAAACACCGGATTCCGTGAGCGCCCCGACGATGCCGCCGGCGGCTCCGCCCACCACAGCGCCGCCGACCGCGCCTACAGCCGTAGCTGCTAGCCAACCTGCCGCCACGACGGGTCCCACTCCCGGGATGGCCATGATCCCGAGCCCGGTAAGGAGCCCGCCCGCGCCGCCGACGAGCGCCCCAAGGCCGGCGCCGGCGGCGGCATCTTCACCGGCGTCTGAAGTTTCATCCTGCCGATACCGATTGTCGGAATTGTTGGCCACAATGCTGATGTCGTCTCGCGGCACACCGATCGCTTCGAGTTCGCTTACGGCGTCAGCGGCGTCCTGATAGTCATCGAAAAGTCCGGTGACAGTCGTCATGTTTCACTCCATTTCTGAATGGTTATTGAGCGCCGGCAACAACGTTGCCTTTGAAATCGAGCGCGACGGCAACCTGCTTTCCGTCTTTCTCGGCGGTGCCGCGCCAGATGCCCTGGTCATCCTTCGTCAGGGCGCTGACCTTCGAGAAGCCGGCATCCTGGATCCGCGACTTCGCCTGCGCTTCGGTAAAGCTGTTTGCTCCAGGCACCGGGGCGGATGCGTTCTGGTCTGTGTCTGTCGCCGCAGGTGCGGTGCTGGTCGTTGC
>NZ_RZRY01000284.1:0-7751 GCF_003998035.1 Mesorhizobium sp. M2A.F.Ca.ET.039.01.1.1
GCATCTCGCACGCTTTGCCCGAACGCCTCATATGGATGTCGTTTCCGGCTTCGTCAGCTATTTCAACCGGCAAATGACGGATGCCCCCGCACCCGATCCGGCGGCGATAACAGATGAACTTTTCCATGTTCATTTGGGTGCGACCCTCTATCGCCGGACAGTTTTCGACCGGGTCGGGATGTTCGACGAGAACTTCCTTTATTCCGAAGATGTCGACCTCATGCTCCGGATCCGCGAAGCCGAAATTCCGATGACGATCCTCAACGCGGTGACCCTGTGCTACCGTCGGCATGCAGAGTCGATGACAAGCACCTACACGGCAGAGGAGAAGCGCGACTTCAACCGCGCCCTGATGCAGTCGCTCATGCGTCGGCGCAAGAGCGGCAACGCAAGGCCGTTGCCTCCGTTCAAGCATCTGATGGAGGAGTGAGTGGAAACGCCGTTTTTCAGCGTCATCATTCCAGCGTGGAACGCGTCCGCCACGCTTCATGAGACGCTCGACAGCATCGCGGAGCAGAATGACCATTCGCCGCGGGAAGTCATCGTCGTCGATGACGGTTCGAGCGACCGCACGGTCGAGGTCGCTCAGGGCCACGCTTTGCATCCGCGCATAGTCAGGAAGGTCAACGGGGGAGCGCCGTCCGCATTCAATGTCGGCATAAAGGCCGCCCAGGGCGCGGTTCTTGCGTTCCTCGATGCCGACGACCTCTGGATGCCCGACAAGCTCGCGCTGCAGCGGGCCAGGCTCGACTCCGATCCCTCACTGGATGCAGTGTTCGGCCACAGCGAAACCTTCGAGAGCCCGGACTACCCCTCCGAAGCCTTTGTCTCTCTCCACTATAAGAAAGGCCGCTACCCGGGCTACCTCCTGAGTTCGCTTGCCGTTCGGCGAAGTGCTGTCGAACGGCTCGGCATCCCGTTCGACGAAAGCTTGCGCACGGGGTACTTTATAGATTGGTACCGCAGGGCCATCGCCGCGGGCATGAAAATGACCATGCTGGACGAGACGGTTCATCGACGTCGTATTCGACCAGGCACGTTGTCCAGAAGGGTAGCCGTCGCCGGCAGCGCACCGGCCGGCATGGCATCCGACTTTCTTGAAATCGCACGCCGGGCGCTCAGGGCCAAGAGGGGTGATGATGATGGAGAAAGAGGGGGGCAATGAATTGGCCTCTCTGGTACCCGTCTCTTGATCGCGCCTGGCCCGCTGGCGATCACGAGCGCCTCCTGCTGGCCGCCGTGCACGTCGATCCGGTGGCGGCCGAAAGGGAACTGCGCGCCTGGATCGGCACGCACGACCTGAACGACTGCACGTTCAGCGAGCAGCGGCTGATTCTCGCCGCCTGGAACAGGCTTGGGCCTGGTTTGAGGGATCTGCCGGATGCGCCGAGGCTTGCCGGGCTTCAACGGATGCTATGGACGCGAACCATGCTTCTGATGAGAGAATGCCAACCGGCATTCGCGGCGCTGGCTGTGGCGGACGTGCCGATGATGCTCATCAAGGGAGCCGCGCGTGCCGCTGATCCCGTTGGACGGGGTGGACGCTCGTTCCACGACCTCGATATCGTGGTCCCGCGGAACCGGCTGGGCGATGCCCTGGGCGTGTTCGTTGAACTGGGCTGGGAGCCGTCGAGCGGTTCCAGCGCCATGCGCATGCTGACGCAGGCAGCACGGCTGCGCAGCGTCAATCTTCACAAGGACCGCTACGGCGACATCGATCTTCATGGCTGCATCTTTCGTCCGGGCCAGGGCAGCCTCGCCGACGACGACCGGGTCTGGGCGCGGGCCAGATCGGTGGAGTTCAATTCCGTGGCCTGCGGACTGCCGGTCCGGGAAGACCTGGCGGTGATCGCCATCGCAAATGGCAGTCTCGACGCCCACGCCAACAGCGACTGGCTGGTCGATCTGTCCCGCCTCATCGTTGAACCCGGTTTCGATTGGAAGCTGTTTTCCAATGAGATTCTCGCCCGCGACATTGCGGTGGCGACATTGATCGCGCTTGGCTGGCTAAAAGTGCGGGCAGGCTATGCGGTCGATGCAGAGGCGATGGAACGCTTCGAGGCGGCTCTTCCCGGGCCGATGGCCGCGTGGATGGCTTTCGTTCAAGCAAGGCCCAGGCAAAGTGAGACTCCCGCCGGCGCCGCCCTTCGTTGGCTTGCAAAGACGCGTCGCAAATCGCTTGAGCTGGCCCAGTCCGAACCACGCGGCGAGCAGAAAACGAGACCGCGCCTGAAGACGAAATTCAGCAGGGGCTTGCCTGCTGGCCAAGGCGAGCTGCGCGCCGATCTGCCTCTTCCCGCTTCCGACCGCGCCGGCGTCTTGCGCTTGCACATCCGATTGCCGGCGTCGGTGAAGTGGCGGCGTCTCGCCTTCGAGATCAACAGCGACGCCGGGCATGTTGCCGCCTTTCATGTGCGCCCGAAGCTTCCGCGCGCGGGCACCGCATTGGAAATCTTATGCGAAATCCAGCTTGACACTCCCGCTGGCGCGACAAGGGTCTGGATTGAAAGCCGGCCGCTGCGATCTTCGCGAATGCTGACCGAGGAGAACGCCGCGCGCTACGCCGCCCCCCGGTTCTCGCTTACCAGTTCGGAATTCCGCCCCTTCGCACACCCGGGAGCGCTCATCGACGGCAGTTCACGCGAAGGTCCCGCGAAGGAAACGCAATGAAAGGTCTGCTAATCTTGTCGGAGGCGCGGAGCGGCTCGACTTGGGTGGCCTCGCTGACGAACAGCACCGGGAAATTGGGTAACGCCCGCGAATGGCTGAGGGATGAGACGAGTGAAGCACCCCAGACACTCGCAGCCGAACAGCACTATCAGAAAATAATCGATAGATCCTCGACAGATAATGGCGTCTTCTCGGTCAAGATATTTCCGCATCATCTGCGTGATGTTTACGACAAGCGAAAATACGACTTCATAGAGAGATGCCTTCGCGACCATGAGATTCTCGTAATATTGCTCGAGAGAATGGACCGTCTCGGTGCCGCGATATCCGCAACACGCGCATCTCAGTCAGGGCAATGGTCCAGGACAAGTGGCGGCGGCGACGAGAATAGTGCTGAGAGTTCGGTCGCATACGATCGCGCACAGATTCTCGAGAACATGATCTATATCGGCGAAGGCATGGCGTTCTGGAGAAATTACCTCGCGCTGAGGTCCATCCAATACGTTCCGGTCTTTTACGAGCAGATCATGAAGGGATGGCGCGAATATGTGATGGACGTCGCCGGCAAGATGGATGTCTCGATCGACGCAGAGCAGATCTCGAACGACCTCTGCGAAGTTCAGCGCGACGCGCTATCGATGGAATGGCGAAGGAAATTCGAGGCCGAAAACAAATCTCGTTCCCTCGAAAAACTATACGCCTATGGCCATACATACCCAAGAACCATTGGAAACCTTCTCAGGTTTCTTCTGAAAAAGGAAATCCGCTCGAGGATCAGGTTCAGGGATTACACATAAAGACCGCCGCGACGCTTCGTTTCGGCACCATGACGGTTCCAGTTACCGTTCGTTCTGCCGCTGTCGCCGAAGCTGCGTATCATCGACAGGAATTTTGCGGACACCGCCGCGATGGCAGCTGCTGCAAGCGGCCGCGCTCTCTCCTCACCATGACTATTCCGCCGGCTCGGCACGCGCTGGCGGCAATCCCGGCTTGCCTGCTTGGGAAGGATTTCGCCTGACATAGGCCGCCTTCAGCGTTTCCGACGTGTCGCGCGAGCCGTCATGGCTCCAGCCCGGCGGTTGGATGAGATAATTGAAGCGCTCGCCAGGCGTCAGCCCCGGCGCCAGCGCATCCTTGAACATGCCGATCCATTCGTGGAACGCGACCTTCAGCGGATTGAAGGTCCCGATATTCTTGACGATGCCGTAGCGCGGCCGGTCTTCCTCCAGTTCCTCGACGAAGGTGCCGAACATGCGGTCCCAGATGATCAGCGTGCCGGCATAATTGGCGTCGAGATAGCGCGGGTTGGTGGCGTGGTGGACGCGATGGTGCGAGGGCGTGTTGAAGATGAACTCGAACCAGCCCCACATCTTGCCGATCGTCTCGGTGTGGATCCAGAACTGCCAGACAAGGTTGAAGCCGAAGACGAAGGCGATC
Organism: Mesorhizobium sp. M2A.F.Ca.ET.039.01.1.1; assembly: GCF_003998035.1. Lineage (NCBI taxonomy): Bacteria > Pseudomonadati > Pseudomonadota > Alphaproteobacteria > Hyphomicrobiales > Phyllobacteriaceae > Mesorhizobium > Mesorhizobium sp. M2A.F.Ca.ET.039.01.1.1. The sequence continues at coordinate 4,108 of NZ_RZRY01000284.1, forward strand.
ACCGCCGGATGGAAGCCGGCGAGCACCAGCGGCGCCTGCAGGATGAAGGTGAAGGTGAACAGGCCGGTCCAGCTCTGCCTCAGGGCCGTCGAGAGATTGTAATGCTGGCTGGAATGATGATTGACATGCTCGGCCCACACCCAGCGCACCCGGTGCGCGATGCGGTGATAGACATAGTAGCGCAAGTCATCGAGCAGGAAGGCGGCGACGAACACCCAGATGGACAGGCCGAGATTGAAGAAACGGAACTGCCAGAGCCACAGCAGCGCCCAGTAGGACACGACGCCGAGCAGCAGGCCGGCGACGACATTGCCGGTGCCCATCATCAGGCTGGTCAGCGTGTCGCGCGTCTCGAACGATCCCTTGGCGCGGCCGGTGCGCACCAGCCAGAGCTCGATCAGGATCGCTGCGACGAAGAAGGGGATCGCAAGCTGGGTGACCTGCGGGAAATTATACTCGTCCATCACGCCGCCTCCCGGATCCGATCGCTGTTCTGCAGGGTCGCTGCCACCGCTCGCGCATCGGCTTCGTTGGCAAAAGCAAACCGCCCACCTTTCCAGGTGAAATCCTTCAGCCGCAGCGACACCGCTTTCCCTTCCCTCGCCAGCGCCAGAATGTCGTGCGGCGTGACGATGCGCGTCAGAAAACAATCGCCGATGCTCTGGACGATGCCGCAGCGTTGCGGGCCGAGGTCGAGAAACGCGGCATGATTGTCGGCGGTCAGCCGCACGGCACCCGGCCTTTCGTCGGGAAAATCATCGGCAAAGCGTGCGAGCGCTTGAGCCGCGCCGGCAAGCGTCGCGGTTGTCGTGCCGCCGGTGAAATGCACGGCTGCGACCGACAACGCAATGCCGAACGCGACGAGGACGACCAGGACTGGCAGGCTCATGGGAACGCGGCTCCTCCGGCGGCCCGCATTTCTTTGACACGGGTCCGCGCGACAAACCCCTAGCACGATTGACGTTTACGTCAAAGGGGCATCCAGCCCCGCATCGCATAACGCAAGAGCAGCCAATGCCGGCGCAAGGTGGAGAGCGCTGCGGTCCTGCGGAGCGCCGAACTGCCAGCCTTTTCCATCTTGTCGAGATAGGCGTTGGTCAGCGCCAACGGCAGAAAGGCCGGCCGCAGCGAAACGGGAAGCGCCGGCGCACCTTTCTCGAAGGCGTTGAGATGCTCCCGCGCCAACGCGATCATCGCCACAACCGCGCGCTCGGCGGCAGCCCCACCCTCGCCCTTGACGAACTCTTCCGGCGTCGTGCCGGCTGCCGCGAGGATGTCTGAGGGCACAAAGCACTGTCCGCGCCGGCGGTGCAGCGGCAGCAGAAGCAGCAGGCCGGTGATGGCCTGGGCGCAACCGGCCCGGCCGGCGAGTTCGGCAAAGCCCGGCGCCGCCTCCGGATCGAGCACCATGGCCGCAAACTGGATAAGTGCTGCGGCCGTTTCGCCGCAATAGCCCTCGAGGTCGGTACGCGACGGCATCGGGTCGTCATAGAGATCGAAGATCCGCGCCTCGAGCATGTTCTCGAAAGCACTTTTCGGCAGCTTATTTGCGGCAATCGTACCGCGTAGCGCATCGGCGGTCGGGTGACCCGTCCCGGCATCCCCATCGGCCGAAATGACATCGCGCCACCATTGCAGCCTGACCTCGCCCGGCAGCGGCTCGTGGATGCGATCGCGCACGCCGGCGATTTCGGCGTTGAAGGCGTAGAGCGCCAGCAGCGCGCCGCGTTTGTCGGCCGGCGCGTAGAGCGCAGACAAATATCGGTCATGGTCGGCGGCGCGCACCGCGTCCATGACGATGTCGCCATTGTTGACGATGTCGGGCGTGCCGGCCATTCAGTCGACGGCGATCAGCGCGGCGGCCACGGCGCGGTCTTCGGCCAGCAGCACATTGTAGGTCCGCACCGCAGCGCCCGTCGACATCGGGTCGGCGGAGATGCCGGCTTCCTTGAGCGCGGCGCGCAGCGCCGCCGGCAGCGGCCGCAAATCCTTGCCCATGCCGACCAGCAGTATCTCCACGCGGTCGGCTTCGGCGAGCAACCTGTCGAAGTCCGAGGCCTTCAGCGCCTGCGGATCGGCAGGTTCCCAGCCATGGATGCCCGACGGCAGCACAAGCAGCGATCCGCGATGCGACATGTCGGCAAAGCGAAAGCCGCCATTGCCATAGGCTTCGATCGCCGCCTTGCCGGGGAAATGCGCCTCGCGGATGATGATGCCTTTGGCCATGGATCTAGAGCATGATGCCGAAAAATGTTGAGCAGTCTTCGGACGCCATCATGCGCTGTCTCTCTGATTAGAGCCGATGATTTCAGGTCGACCCGACCTGAAATCATACCGACGCTGATGGCGTCAGGTCGTCAGGGCCTTGCCGTTCACCGGCTTCTTCTCCTCTTCGGTCGCGGCTTGCGGCCGCAACCGGAACAGGATCAGCAGCGGCGCGGCGATGAAGATCGACGAGTAGGTGCCGAACACCACGCCGAACAGCATGGCCAGCGTGAAGGAGCGGATGACTTCGCCGCCGAACAGCACCAGCGCCAGCAGCGCCAGCGACGTCGTCACCGAGGTGAGCGTGGTTCTCGACAGCGTCTCGTTAATGGCGTTGTTCAGGAGCTGCGGCAGCGGCATCTTCTTGTATTTTCTGAGATCCTCGCGGACGCGGTCATAGACGACGATGGTGTCGTTCAGCGAGTAGCCTATGATGGTCAGGATCGCCGCCAGCGACGATTGGTTGAACTCCAGCCCAGTCAGGACGAAGAAGCCGATCGTCATCACCACATCGTGCACCGTGGCGACGATGGCTCCGACCGCGAACTGCCATTCGAACCGGAACCAGACATAGAGCAGGATGCCGACCAGCGCGATCAGCATGGCGATCGTGCCTTGCTTGGCGAGCTCGCCGGAAACCGTCGGTCCCACGACCTCGACGCGACGGAAATCATACTGGTCCTGCAGCTCACCCCGCACCTTGTCGATGACGGTTTGTTCGGCATTTTCGCCGGCGTCCTGCGTTCCGACGCGGATCAGCACATCGTTTGGCGCGCCGAATTGCTGCACCTGGATTTCACCGATGTTGAGGTCCGACAATCGCGAGCGGATGTCGCCAAGATTCGCGTCGCCCTGCTTGGATTGCACCTCGATCAGCGAACCGCCCCTGAAGTCGATGCCGTAGTTGATGCCGAGGGTCAGGAATCCGACAACCGAGAGGATGGACAACGTGCTTGAAAGCGCAAAGGTCCAGCGGCGGATGCCCATGAACGGGATCTTCGTGCCCGGCGGAATGAAGGTGACCGGCGCGCGCGGCAATTCCTTCGGACGAGCGCGGCGCAGCCAGATCGCCACCAGCATGCGGGTGAAGGTGAAGGCGGTGAAGACCGTGGTCAGGATGCCGATCGCATAGGTGACGGCAAAGCCTTTGACCGGACCGGTGCCGAGGAAAAACAGCACGACGGTCGCGATCAGCGAAGTGACGTTGGAATCGACGATGGTCGCCAGGGCCTTGGAGAAGCCGGTGTCGATCGCCTGAATGACTGAGCGGCCGTTTCGTCGCTCCTCGCGGATGCGCTCATAGATCAGGACGTTGGAGTCCACCGCCATGCCGATGGTGAGCACGATACCGGCGATACCCGGCAAGGTCAGCGTAGCGC
>NZ_RZRY01000285.1:0-7740 GCF_003998035.1 Mesorhizobium sp. M2A.F.Ca.ET.039.01.1.1
CATCTGGGCAGGCGCCTTCGAGGAGCCGCGGGACTGGCGCGACAGCCATCATGACGCGCCGGTCGAGAGAAAGCACGGCACGCTTGCCTCGTTGAGCGACGCGTTGCGCGAGTTCTTTCGCTTCTGGTGACGGGCGTATCCGAGCCCTATGATCCGGTGGAGAAACTGGAGGATGGAATGAAGCTGTTCGACGGCGGCCGCGCGCCCAATCCCCGACGTGTGCGTGTCTTTCTTGCCGAGAAGGGGCTGACAGTGCCGCTTGTGCCCGTCGACATGGCTGCGCTGGAGCATCGCGGCGAAGAGGTGGCGCAGCGCAATCCGCTGCGGCGCCTGCCGGTGCTCGAGCTCGACGACGGTACCGTCATCACCGAATCGATCGCCATCTGCCGTTATTTCGAGGAGTTGCACCCCGAGCCCGCGCTGTTCGGCACGGGTGCGCTCGGCAAGGCAAAAGTCGAGATGTGGCAAAGACGCCTGGAACTAAATCTCATGGTCAGCGTCGCGGCCGCGTTCCGGCATATCCATCCGGCTATGAAGGAATGGGAAGTGCCGCAGATCCCGGAATGGGGCGAGGCCAACAAGCCGAAGGCGATCGATTTCCTGCACCTGCTCGATCACGAACTGGCGCAGCGCGAATTCGCCGCCGGCGATGCCTATTCGGTTGCCGATATCACCGGAATGATCGCTATCGATTTCATGAAGCCGGCCCGCATCAAGGTGCCTGAGGAGTGCACGAATGTGCTGCGCTGGTATGCGGCGCTGACGAGCCGGCCAAGCGCGACGGCCTGAGCGACGAAGATTGGATAATCCGCCCGATATGAGCCAAGCATTGGAGCGCCTCACCGCGAGGGTGCGGGCCTGCCGCATCTGCGTCGACCAGCCGCTTGGCCGGCCCTTGCCGCACGAGCCGCGCCCGGTATTGAGGCCGTCCTCGAGCGCCCGCATCCTGCTCGCCAGCCAGGCGCCGGGCACCAAGGTTCACATCTCGGGCATGCCCTTCACAGACGCTTCCGGAGATCGCCTCAGAAGCTGGCTCGGCGTCAGCAGCGAAGAGTTCTACGACACTGAAAAGTTCGCCATCGTGCCGATGGGTTTCTGCTTTCCCGGCCAGGACGCCAAGGGCGGGGACCTGCCGCCGCGCCGCGAATGCGCGCCGGCCTGGCGCCGGGACCTGATGGCGCTGATGCCGCAGATCGACCTGGTGCTGACCATCGGCGGCTATGCGCAGGCATGGCATATGGGCACGACGCGCGCGGCGTCCTTGACGGATACAGTGAGGAATTGGCGCGCCGTCTGGGATGCTCCGGCCAGTCCAAAAGTGTTGCCGCTGCCGCATCCGTCGTGGCGAAACACGGGCTGGCTGAAGAAGAATCCCTGGTTTGAAATGGATTTGCTGCCCTTCCTGAGGTCGGAAATCCGCTATCGCATTGGTTAGGCATTCCGCAAGATATCACTCGCTTTTGGTGCCTTTGGCAGAATTTCTTTCTTGTGAAAGGCTCCGATAAAAGGGATTATGGCCAAACTATTCCCCTGGAGCCTCCTCATGGATCGCCTCGACAGAAAAATTCTCCGCCTCCTGCAGGAGGACGCCACGCTTGCGGTGGCCGACGTCGCCAAGAAAGTCGGCCTGTCGACCACGCCGTGCTGGCGGCGTATCCAGAAGCTTGAGGAAGAGGGCGTCATCAGGCGGCGCGTCGCCATCCTCGACCATGAGAAGGTCAACGTACGCGTCACCGTCTTCGTGTCGATCCGCACCAATTCGCACAGCCATGAATGGCTGCGGCGCTTCTCCGAGGTCATCCAGGAATTCCCGGAGGTGGTTGAGTTCTACCGCATGAGCGGCGACGTCGATTACCTGCTGCGTGTAGTGGTCCCGGATATCGCCGCTTACGATGCCTTCTACAAGCGACTGATCGCCAAGATCGAGATCCGCGACGTGTCCTCGTCCTTCGCCATGGAGCAGATCAAATACACAACCGAGATCCCGCTCGACTACATGGTTCTGGACAAGGAGTCGGGTGCGAACGCGGCGTGACACTGGTTGCGCCGATCGGCCTTAATTCTTCTTCTTGTTGAGGAAACTCCACGGCGAGTTGACCGGTAGGGTGACCGTATCCGGTACGCTGTCCACGCTCGCCACGTCCGCCTTGCGCACGGTATAGCCCGACTGAACGATCGAGACGCCATCGAGGATGAAGAGCTGGCTCTTTTCCATGCCGGGCTTCAACACGCCGGTGACGGCGACCGGGTCGTAAGCCTCTTTCATCTTGTAGGGATGCGCCGGCGTCACCAGCACGATCTGGTTGGGCGGCGGCGTCGGCATGTGGCTACAGGCGCCTGTCCACGGCACCAGCAGGAACTGGTAGACGAGGTCGCCGTCGCGATCGACCGGCAACGCATAGCCGGCTAATTGTATGGCCTTGTCCTGCAGATTGAGCGACAAAGTCTCGCCGTGGTCGGGCAGTTTTGCCGCGATCATCGGCAGGTTCGCGTCCTCGGCGATCGCCTGCGTGGAGGGGCGCAGATCCTTCCAGAGGATATGCACGACATCGGCTGCCGCATCGGCTCCCGAGGCGGCGAGCAGGAGCATGGCTGTCAGCGCCGCGCATGATTTGAAACGATTGTTCATGGTCGCTCCATCATCCGTCAGTCCATTTGCGGAATCGAGTCAAAGCGTCGTGACCGATCCAGACTCAGCGGTCCAGCCGCATCACATGCCGGCGCGTCCCGGCGGTGCCGATCTCGTGGAAGCCCCGCGCGACGAAATGTCGCGAAAGCCCATGAAGCGATAGCTGGGCGCGGCCTCGTCGACGGGATAGGCCTCGATGACGCGCGCGCCTTTGCCGAAGGCGTGGTCGATCGCGGCGTCGAGCAGGGCGGATGCCAGCCCGCCGCCACGCAAAGCCCTCGGCACATAGAAGCAGACGATCGACCATATGCCGGTCTCGCTGTCGTCCTGCTGCTTTGACAGTTTCCGGTAGGTCTCGCGCGGCGCGACCGAGCACCAGCCGACCGGCTTGCCGTCCAACTCGGCGACGATGCCCACGGGAGTGCCGGCATCGATCAGCGCCATCATCATGCGCTTCTTCTCGTCGTTCGGGATGTGCTCGCGGCTGGAATGGCGCCAGGCCATGCACCAGCAATATTTCGGCGCGCCCGGCTGCTCGAACAGCGTTTCGAAAGGGCCACGCGTCTCTTGCGTCACCTCGACAAAGCGGACGCCGGAAAGATCAGGTTCTTGCGGCTGCGAGCCTGGCGAGCTGTTTGGCATCCGTCAGTTCCTTCACCGCATCTCTGCCGACCCAACGCGGGTCGGGCGATGCCGCCAGTTTTTCCGCCAGCGCAAGGGCAGGGGCGTGCAGGCTCATCGAGCGCTTGCCGATCTGCCGCAGCGCCCAGTTGACCACCTTGCGAACGAAATTGCGCGGATCGCGGGCATGCTTCTCGATCAGCGGCAGATAGGCAAGGAAGGTTGCGTCCGGCTCTTTCTTCAGATGGACCGCGCTCCAGGCGAGCATGGCAAAGGCGGTGCGGCGGACGAATTCGCGTTCGTCTTCTGCGAATTCGTCGATCAGGCCGCGCCAGAATGGCGTTTCGGCAAACAGGTCGGCAACGGTGTCGACGATCTCCCAGCTGTCGAAATTCGCGGCCCAGCGCCGGCACTGGTTGATGTCGACCTTCTTAGGCTCGCCGGTGAAGGCCGCCATCAGCCGCGCCTCCCGGATGCCGCTTTCCCAGAGCAGAAGCGATCGCTCGTGGTTCTTCTTCAGCTTGCGCGCCAGCGGTCGCAAGTCGGAATTGCCGATGCCAAGCGCGCTCGCCGTGTTGATGCCGAAGCGCGCCATGCCCGCCAGATTCGCCTCCGTGCCGATCGCGCGCAGGTGCGCGACGACGTCGTCGGCGCTCCAGCTCGGGTCGGGCAGGGGCATCGTGGCGCCTATTTTTCCAGGCGTGCAAGCAGCGAGGAGGTATCCCAGCGCTTGCCGCCCATGTCCTGCACGTCCTTGTAGAATTGGTCGATAAGCGCCGTTACCGGCAGCTTGGCGCCGTTGCGGTTGGCCTCGGCCAGGCAGATGCCGAGATCCTTGCGCATCCAGTCGACGGCGAAGCCGAAATCATATTTGCCGGCATTCATCGTCTTATGGCGGTTCTCCATCTGCCAGGAGCCGGCGGCGCCCTTCGAGATCACCTCGACAACCTTCTCGATGTCGAGGCCGGCCTTCTTGCCGAAATGGATACCTTCGGCCAGGCCCTGGACGAGGCCGGCAATGGCGATCTGGTTGATCATTTTCGTCAATTGGCCAGCGCCGGCCGAACCCATCAGCCCGACCATACGGGCGTAGGCGTCAATGACCGGCTTGGCTTTGTCGAAGGCCGACTGCTCGCCGCCGACCATGACGGTCAGGATGCCGTTCTCGGCGCCGGCTTGGCCGCCTGACACGGGCGCGTCGAGAAAGGAGAAGCCTGCCTTGCGCGCGGCTTCATCCAGCTCGCGTGCGACCTCAGCCGAGGCGGTGGTGTTGTCGATGAAGACGGAACCCTTCTTCATCGCGGCGAAGGCGCCGTTGGCGCCGGTGGTGACCGAGCGCAGATCGTCATCATTGCCGACGCAGGAGAAGACGAAGTCCTTGCCTTCGGCTGCTTCGGCCGGCGTCAGCGCCAGCTTGCCGCCATGCTGGGCTACCCACTGCTCGGCCTTTGCCTTGGTGCGGTTGTAGACGGTGACGTCGTGGCCGCCCTTGTTCCTGAGGTGCCCGGCCATGGGATAGCCCATGACGCCAAGACCGAGAAATGCAACCGATGCCATAGACCTGCCTTCCAACAAAACACAGTTTCCAGTGGCCGAAGGTCTAGGCCATGCGAAAAATTCGTCAAGGCGCGCAGCGCTGCATCGACTGGTGCAGGCGGCCGAGCCGCAGGGATTTATCGATGCAGGTGGATGGTGATGCGGCGCTCGATCCATTCGACGCCGTGGCGCAGGATCTCGACCATCACCAAATAGACGATCGCCACCCAGATATAGGCCTGGATGTCGAAGGATTTCGCATAGGCGAGCTTGGCGTTGCCCATCAGGTCGTAGACCGTGATGATGGCGACGATCGCGGAGGCCTTGATCATCAGGATGAGCTCGTTGCCGTAGGGCCTGAGGGCAACGATGATCGCCTGCGGCAGGATGACCTTGCGCAGCGTCTGCAATTTGTGCAGGCCGAGCGAGGCAGCACCCTCCCATTGGCCGCGCGGCACGCTTTCGATGGCGCCGCGCAGGATTTCGGCCTGGTAGGCGGCGGTGTTGAGCGAGAAGGCAAAGACACCGCAATAGAAGGCCTCGCGGAAGAACCACCACAATCCTACCGTTTCCAGCTCCGGCCGGAAGGAACCGACGCCGTAATAGACGAGATAGGTCTGCACGAGCAGCGGCGTGCCGCGGAAGAAATAGACGTAGCAATAGGCAAGCCCGGACAGGATCCAGTTCTTCGACATGCGGCCATAGGCGACCGGCAGCGAGAAGATCGCTCCCAGCACCATCGAGATGGAAACCAGCGACAGGGTGGTTCCCAGGCCCTGCAGATAGGCCGGCGCGTAACGGGCGAAGAACTCTGGATTCCAGGCGTAGACGAGGTAGGCGACGATGCCGAGACCGAAGAGAATCCATACGCCGACCAGTGAGTAGCCGACGATGCGGGCGCGTGGCCAGCCGCGGGCCAGAGGGGGCGGCTTGTCGACGACGATGGCCTGGCTGACGCTCATCGCACCGCTCTCCGCCCGAGATGACGCAGAATGTGGCCGGTGGCGATCGACGACAGGATGGCGAGAGCCAGGAAGATCAACGCCGCCACACTGTAGAACAGGAAGGCATGCTTGGTAACGCGCGCCGCGACGCCGGACTGGCGCAAGGTCTCGGCGAGATTGACCACCGAGACCAGCGAGGTGTCCTTCAGCAGGCTTAGCCAGCAATTCTCGAGGCCGGGGAAGGCGATGCTTATCAGCTGCGGCAGGATGATCAGCCGCATCGTCTGCCATTTCGACAGGCCGATGGCGTAGCCGCCCTCATACTGGCCTTTCGGAATGGCGCGGAACGCGGAAAGGAAGACCTCGCTGGCATAGGAGGAGAAGATCAGCGACAGCACGATCATGCCAGCGATGAAGCTGTTGACGTCGATTGTCGCGGCCGGATTGAACAGCCGCACCAAGTATTGCAGCAGAAGCGGCATGCCGAAGAAGAACAGGAAGAGCGTGACCAGCTCCGGCAGGCCACGGAAAACCGTGGTGTAGATGTTGGCGGCGAGCCGCAGGGAGGGCTCTTCATGCTGCTTGGCGAAGGCGACGAAAAATCCGATCGTCAGGCCGATGGGCAGTGTGGCGAGCGCCAGCACGATGGTAACCAGAACGCCAGACGCAATGTCGTCACTCCAACCATCCGGTCCCCAGCTGAGAAGTGTCCAAATGCTTTGGGCCGGCATTGACGGGTCGTGTCTCCGTGGCGATCCCGGGAGAAGAGGAGGGCGGCGAGGAGTGCCTCACCGCCCTTGGCGTAACGATCAGGATTCGGCGCCGTAGACGTCGAACTTGAAGTACTTGTCGTTGATTTCCTTGTACTTTCCGTTCTTGCGGATGGTGTCGATCGCTTCGTTCAGCTTGTTGACCAGATCGGTCTCGCCCTTGCGCACGGCGATGCCGGCGCCCGGTCCGAAGATCTCGACCGGCTGCGGCGAGGGTTGGCCGAGGATCTTGCAGCAGGCGCCGTCCGGCGTATCCAGCCATTGCTGCAACACGACGATGTCGTCCTCGATCGCGTCGAGGCGGCCATTGGCGAGGTCCGCCTGCTCCTCGGGGCTGCTCGGATAGCCCTTGATGGTGCTGTCCGTGTAGGTCTTGGAGGCATAGTTGTAGTGCGTGGTCGTGGTGGCGACGCCGATGTTCTTGCCGGCGAGGTCTTCCTTGGTCACGCCCTTGAGCGGCGAATCCTTCGGCACGGCGATGGCCGACGGGGTGTTGTAGTATTTGTGGGTGAAGTCGACCTTTTCCTGGCGCTCTGGCGTAATCGACATCGAGGCGACGATGGCGTCGAACTTGCCGGCCTGGAGCGCCGGGATGATGCCGTCCCAATCCTGCGCGACGAAGGTGCACTTCACCTTCATCTCGTCGCAGAGCGCCTTGGCGATATCGATGTCGAAGCCGACCAACTGGCCGTCCGAGGTCAGGTTGTTGAAGGGCGGGTACGCGCCTTCGGTGCCGATCCTCAGAGTCTTTTCCTGAGCCTGGGCGACGCCGAGTGTCAGCAGCGCGGCCGAAGCGGCAAGCGCGATACGCAGTGCAATACGCATGATAATCCTCTCATATTGTCATGGCCGCTGTCCCGTGCGGCTCTTGTGGGCGGAGCTTCTTTACCGCCCGCTGAGGCGGATACTCCCACTCTTTGCGAGAAAAAAGCAACTGCAAATCAACGGCAAGCGACAATCGGGAAGTGCCGCTGCGTTACGTGGTTCGAGCCACGAGACCTGTGCTGCGCTCGACAAAGTCGGCTATCGATTTGGTGTCGTCGAGGTCGAAAACCGGCAGGTTTTCGCCTTCGACCGTAAAGTCGGCGGCGACCGCGACGATGTTGGGATCGTTGGCGGAAAGTGGCGTCCGGTCCTTGGCTTCGAGCCGCCTTGCCTCGATCTTCTTGTGCGCTTCGCGCTTGTAGCCCTCGACCAGCACGATGTCCGAGGGCGACAGCCGCGCCAGGATGTCGTCCAG
>NZ_RZRY01000286.1:0-7689 GCF_003998035.1 Mesorhizobium sp. M2A.F.Ca.ET.039.01.1.1
CGCGGCAGCAGAATTTGCGTGCCGGGCGCCGCCGCCACATGCGCCGCAGATGGCGCGCCGTAGGCCGCAGCCGCAATTTCGGCCAATTCGCGCAGTTGTCCTGCCTCCGGCAATCGGGTCAGGGCGGTGGCGGGCAATTCGAAAAGCGGATAGGAGTGCGGGTTGATACCTGTCGAGAGGTCCACGAAAGGTTGTGGCGCATGAGGAAAAAGCGCGCTTGCCCGGCCGAGGCTGCCGCCATGATCAACCGCCGCGATCGCGCCGCTTAGAAGCTTCATGTCTATCCTGATCGCTTTCCTGTCACTCGCCGTCGAACGGGTCCTCGGCTATCCGGACTGGCTGTTCAACGCCATCGGCCATCCGGTCACCTGGATCGGCAGGCTGATATCCTTTCTCGATCGCCGGCTCAACCGCGCCACAGATTCCGACGAAATCCGTCGCCGCCAGGGTGTGCGGGCGTTGCTCATTATCTTGCTGGTGCCTGGCCTCATCGGCTTTGCGCTGCATGTCCTGCTCTGGCTGATCTTCCCGACGGGTCTGGTCATTGCAGCCGTCCTCGGTTCCGCGCTGCTGTCGCAGAAAAGCCTCGCCGAGCATGTCGAGGAGGTCGCGGATGCGCTGGAGACCGGCGGCCTGACGCTTGGCCGCATCGCCGTTTCCCGTATTGTCGGCCGCGATCCTGAAAAGTTGGACAAGGCAGGCGTCGCCCGTGCCGCGATCGAAAGCCTGGCCGAGAATTTCTCCGACGGCATCGTCGCGCCCGCCTTCTGGACCGGCGTCGGTGGTCTCGCTGGCGGCGCTGCCTACAAGGCCGCCAACACCGCCGATTCGATGATCGGCCACCGCACGCCGAAACACGAAGCCTTCGGCCGTGCGGCCGCCCGCTTCGACGATCTGATCAACCTGCCTGCATCGCGGTTGACCGGCCTGCTCATCGTGCTGGCGGCCTTCCTTGTCCCGGGCGCGGATCCCCGTAGCGCCTGGCAAGTCATGCGGCGCGATGCCAGGAAACACCGCTCGCCCAATGCCGGCTGGCCGGAGGCGGCGATGGCCGGCGCGCTGGGGCTGTCACTCGCCGGTCCGCGCAGCTATGGCGGCGAGGTCGTCGAGGACGCCTTCATGGGCGAAGGCGGCCGCCGCGAGGCCGAGAGCACCGACATCCGCCAGGCGCTGAAGCTCTATCGTGTCGCCGACTGGCTGCTGCTTGGCCTGTTCGCGGTGCTGTCGGCGATCGTGATCTACCTGAGCATTTCGATCAGCGGCCAAGGCGCCAGCACACCTTAGAACTCGATCCCCTGCTGCGCTTTGACGCCCGCCGAGAAATGGTGCTTGGTCAGCCCCATTTCGGTGACGAGATCGGCCGCCTCGACGAGCAGCGGCTTGGCGTTGCGGCCGGTGACGATGACATGCAGATCGCCCCGACGCGCCTTCAGGGCCACGACCACCTTTTCCAGGTCGAGATAATCGTAGCGTAGCGCGATGTTGAGCTCGTCGAGCACCACGAGGCTGATCGACGGGTCGGCCATGAGTTCGAGCGCCTTGGCCCAGGCGGCTTCGGCGGCGGCGATGTCGCGCTTCAAATCCTGCGTCTCCCAGGTGAACCCTTCGCCCATCGCATGCCAGACGACGCGGTCGCCAAAGGCCGCGAAGGCGTCCTTCTCGCCGGTGTGCCACTTGCCCTTGATGAACTGGACCACGCCGACGCGCTTGCCGTAACCCAGCATCCTCAGCGCCAGGCCGAAGGCGGCAGTGGTCTTGCCCTTGCCCGGCCCGGTGTTGACGATCAGCAGTCCTTTCTCGATCGTCTTGCCGGCAACCTCGGCATCCTGCACCGCCTTGCGCTTGGCCGTCTTGGCGCGATGGCGCTCGGCGTCCCCCTCGTTAATCATCTTGTCTTCGACCATGTCATTTCACCTTGAGCGGCAGCCCCGCCACCATCATCAGCACATTGTCGGCCACCGCCGCGACCTGCTGGTTGAGCCGTCCGGCAGCATCGCGGAAACGGCGCGCCAGTGCATTGTCGGGCACGATGCCGAGCCCGACTTCGTTGGAAACCACGAACCAAGGCCCGCGCGGCCGCGACAGCACATCCGCCAGCTGCCGGCATTCGGCCTCGACATCATGTTCGGCCAGCATGTGATTGGTGAGCCACAAAGTCAGGCAATCGATCAGAACCGACTGGTGATCCGGCAAGGCTTCGATCGCGCCCACCAGGTCGAGCGGCGCATCGACGGTGACCCAGCCCTCGCCACGCCGCGACCGATGCAGCGCGATGCGCTCACGCATCTCTTCGTCACAGGCCTGCGCCGTGGCGATGTAGGCCCACGGCGACGGATGGGCGATCGTGAGGCTCTCGGCATGCGAACTCTTGCCCGAGCGCGCACCGCCCAGGACCAAAGTTAATTTGCGATCGGAAGCTTTGTTGCCGCTCGCGGCTGTCGCGCCGGTCATTCGCTGTCTTGGTCCTTAGATGAAATCTTGCGGCAGCCAACGGCTGACGGGGCGCGACTTTAGGCAGAAGCACAACCACCGGCAAACCAATTTCCGCCGTGTCCCGGCGCGATTGCGGCAAGCGTCTCGGCGCTAAGAAGCGGCGATCCGCGCCGCGACCAGCTGCTGCAGCCGCCACAAATGAGCGTCGTGGATGCCGCGCAGCTCGAGATTCCTCACGGTGTTGTAAAGATAGTCGGCGCCCGAGCCCCAGTGGCCGCAGGACGTCGCGAGCCTCTCGACAACATCCTCCTCGGTGAGCGGGCCGGCATAGGTAGTACCCTGCCGGTTGATAACGAAGGCCAGCGCCCGCAACGGACCGGCATCGCTCGTCATATTGATCAAGCGCGGATGATAGCTGGTCGGCTTCAGCGTCGCCTCTCGCCGCAGCAGCCTGTCGAGTTGCTCGCGCCGGTCGCCATCGCCGAGCCGAAAGGCGACGCCCTTGCATTGTCCGCCACGGTCCAGCGCCATCATCAGGCCCGGGCTTTCCTTGGTGCCGCGCCAACGCGTCATCTTCATGCAGAAGGACCTGTGCCAGCCGCGCAGCAGGGCCACCCGCTCCTCGACATGCTCGATCTCGGGTTTCCAGATCAGGGAGCCGTAGCCAAACAGCCAAAGCGGTTCGTCGGCGGGAAGCTGAGCCTCCAGCATGCGCACCATTGCGTCATAGTCCGCGTCATCCAGATGCTCGGCGTCAGGATCGGGCCCGCTGTCCTCGACAACGCGAAAGCAGCGGGCGACCAGTTCCTCGGTAAGCGACATGGTTCTTGGCAGCATGCGCGCGACCTTAAGGTTCCTGCGCCGGCGCTACAATCCGCGAGGGCCGGCAATTGACAACAGCTTTGCCCGGGTGTCGGCTGTCGTCACCCGGAGAAGCCGATGCAGCCCAATCCGAGCGAACGCGATCCTTACAACGGCCTGACCAGCCTCCAGCCGACCTTGCCGTCGGCGGCCTATTGGGATGCCGACGCCTACCGGTGCGATCTGGACGCCATCTGGTACCGAAACTGGCTGATGGTCTGCCGAGAGGCCGATCTCGCCGAGCCGCTTGCCTTCCGAACGGTCCGCATCGGCAGCCAGGAAATCTTAGTTCTGCGCGACGAGACCGGGGCCTTGCGCGCCTTCCACAACACCTGCCGGCATCGCGGCTCGCAGCTTTGCCAGGACAGCGCCGGGCGGCTGAAGGCCAGGCTGCTGACCTGCCCCTACCACGCATGGTCCTATTCGCTGCGCGGCGATCTCGTGCGCGTGCCGTCGAAATCGCTGCCCGAGGGCTTCGACAAGGCCGACTATCCGCTCTATCGCGTGGCGCTCTCGCTCTGGCGCGGCTTCGTCTTCATCAACCTCGCCAAGGAGCCCGAAGGCTCGGCGGAAAGCTCGTTCGATCGCGCCTCCGGCGATCTTTCCAATTGGCCGCTGGAAACGCTCATCACCGGCCACCGGCTCACCAAGGTGATGAATTGCAACTGGAAGATCTTCTGGGAGAACTTCAACGAGTGCCTGCACTGCCCGGGCGTGCACAAGGATCTGTCGCGGCTGGTGCCGATCTACGGCCGCGGCCTGATGGCAAGGCATGACGATCCCGAATGGGCGCGCCACGCCGACAATGACGATCCGGAATTTTCCGGCCGCCTGCGCGCCGGCGCCGAAACCTGGTCGCGCGACGGCCACGTCCATGGCCCGGTCTTCCCGAGCCTGACCCCGGCCGAACGCGCCGCGGGCCAGATCGATGCGACCTCATTGCCCTCGATGTTCATCGTCGCACATGTCGACTACATGCGCACCGTGCGGCTCGCCCCGCTCGGCCCAGAGCAGACCGAGCTCACCGCGGAATGGCTGTTCGCGCCGGAAGCGCTGGGAAAGACCGATATCGACAACATCGTCGCCTTCGGCACGCAGGTGCTGGAGGAAGACGCCGCGATCTGCGAGGTCAACCAGAAAGGCCTGCGCTCGATACGCCACGAAGTCGGCGTGCTGATGCCGGAAGAATACGAGCTGCACCGCTTCCACAACTGGGTACGCGGCTGTCACGCGGCGTTCAAAACGCCTTTGGCAGATAGCGCCAGGTGACGAAGCCGCAGAAGGCCGCCAGGATGCCGAGCGTGACGAACACCGATCCCAGGCCGAAGAAGGTGAGCACCACCGAATAGACGAGCGGCGGCGTCAGCTCGGAGAAATCGAGATAGGTGCGGTAGACCGCCGCCATCTGCGCCTTCTCGTACGAACGAACCGAGCGCATGAAGGCGGTTGAGCCGAGCGCGTCGAGGGCGATGGTGAAGAGCGCGCCGAAGAGCAGCAGCGCGGCCGTGAGCAGCGGAGCGGCCTCGCCGATACCGCCTGCCGCGAACAGCATGGCCGCCATGGCGAAATAGGCGAAGGTCATGACCCGGCGCCCGCCGAAACGCCTGCCGGCCCTGCCCCAGAAGATCGCCATGAACAGAAGCGCATTGCCGGCTGAAACCAGCAGGCCCCCGGCAAGCTTGCCCTCGCCGGTGATCACCATGAACAGCGGGCCGTAGACGAAGAACGTCGTCCAGAAGCAGGAGCGGCCGAAGGCGATCAGCCATGCAAGCCAGAGCCTCGGCTGCTTCACGAAGCGGCCGATATTGGCGAGCGGATTGCCGGGACGCGACTTGCCGGGCCGGATCGACTGGTTGTCGCTCAACCGGTAGAACCAGAACAGGCAAAGCAGCGCGAAGGCAAAGACCACGACCGCGCCATGCGCGGCATAGATGCCGAAATGCGTGTAAAGGAAGATGCCGAGCGTCGGCCCGCCAGTCCAGGCAAACATCGACCAGGCCATGCGCAGCGATTCCGCCTGCATGAAGTCGGTCTTGCGGATGTGGTCCATGATGTAGAGGTTGAGCGTGATCGACAGCGCGCTCGCCCCCATGACGCGGCAGAGCATGCCGGCGAGCTGTCCGGGCAGCGTGTGGGTGACGAAGAAGGCGGAGCCGATCGACAGCAGCACGCAGCCGGCCGTGTAGACCCATCGCCGCGCGAAGCGGCGGATCAGCATCGGCATGAACAGCGTCACCGAAAGGCCCATCAGCGACACGATGGTGTAGAGGATCGAGACGATCCGCTCATTGTGCAGGATCTCGTAGGCTTGGATCGGGATCACGCTGGAGATCGTGGCGCGGGCGAAGGATTCCATCGCATAGAGCGAGGCGAAGGTGCGCGCATCCGCCGGCCGCAGGGCCGGAAGCCAGATCGGATGGCGCACATGGGTGGACATCGGCCCTCCGGGACGTGAATCGCTCCCCAAATCTGGCCGGACCAGCAGCCGACCAGTAGCAGGAAACCGACCCCCGGAGGCCGAAAAGCGAAGCCTGCCAAAGGCTTTCCGCCGCTGGCCTAAAGCGAAATTTCATGGCTGCCATGAAACGCATTGATGGCGCCTGCTTCTGTCGTCGGCTTGAACCGTGATAGTCGTTTGGCACGACTGAATCGGATTGCCTGACGATGAGCCTTCAAACGACCAGCGAACCCGTTCAGGACGCGACCAAGCAGGGCCGTATCGCCGCCTTCGACATCCTGCGCGGCGTCGCGCTGATCGCGATGGCGAGCTACCACTTCACCTGGGATCTTGAGAATTTCGGCTATACCGCGCCCGCTTTGACCGCATTCGGCTGGTGGAAATTCTATGCGCGCTGCATCGCCTCGACCTTCCTGTTCCTGGTCGGCGTCAGTCTCTTCCTCGCCCATGGCCGCCAGATCCGCTGGCCAGGCTTCTGGAAGCGCTTCGCCATGGTCGCCGTGGCGGCGATCGCCATTTCGGCAGTCACTTATTTCGTCACGCCGGACGGTTTCATCTTCTTCGGCATCCTGCACGAGATCGCGCTCGCAAGCCTGCTCGGCCTCGCCTTTCTCAGGCTGCCCTGGCTGCTGACGGCAATCGTCGCTGCCGCTGTCATCGCAGCTCCCTACTATCTGCGGTCGGAATTCTTCGATCATCCGGCGCTGTGGTGGGTCGGCCTCTCCGCCACAAACCCGCGTTCCAACGACTATGTGCCGCTCTTTCCCTGGTTCGGCGCAGTGCTTGCCGGCATCGCCGCGGTCGAGCTGGCTTCCGTCACAGGCCTGCTTGCCCGGCTGGGGACATGGATACCGGGCCGCTGGTCGAACCCGCTGACCTTCATCGGCCGCCACAGCCTCGCCTTCTACCTCATCCATCAGCCGCTTCTGTTCGGCTCGGTCTGGCTGTTCTCGCAAGTCATGCCCGCCGCCCCCCAGGACAAGGAGGCCGGTTTCCTGCCGGCTTGCCAGGCGCAGTGCGAACAGCAGCGCGACAGCAAGTTCTGTACGAGCTATTGTGGCTGCATGCTGGACACGCTGAAGGGCGAAGGGTCTCTCGACAAGCTCTACGCCAACGACCAGTCCAGCGTCTGGAAATCGCACCTGTCCGATCTTGCGGAAACCTGCACCGCCGCGACCGAGGACCAGATGCAGGGAGGGCAGCAATGACGGGCATCGCAAAGCCCAGACACGGGATCATTCCCTGGCCGCCGATAATCTATGTCGTGGCGATCGCAGCGAGCGTCGTCCTCGGCATGCTCTATCCGCTGCCCTGGATCGGCGACATTTTTGGCGATCTCCTGTTCGGCGTCGGCTGGGTGGCACTGTTCGGCGTCGCCATGCTCTGGATCACGGCCATCCGCGCCATGTTCAAGGCCAGGACGACGCTCGACCCCAATGCCGAGCCCGACCACCTGGTGACGTCGGGTCCTTTCGGCATTACCCGCAACCCGATGTATCTCGCCAACACGCTGCTCTTGATCGGCGTCGCCTTCATCACCGGCATCGCCTGGTTCCTGATCTTCGCCTTCCTCGCCGCCTTCGCGACGCAGAAGCTGGCGATCGAGAAGGAGGAAAAGATCCTGGCGGCGAAGTTCGGCAAGAAATATCGGGACTATGCCAAGCGGGTCCGGCGCTGGATTTGAGGTTGAGTGGCCTGGCGATTAGCCTGAGCGTTCGGGACGTCGTCATCCTCGGGCTTGACCCGAGGATCCATCGCCGTGACCTCCGTCATAGAGCGCAACGGCGCAGAATTCTGCAATCGTTGCACGCCTTAGCGTCACGGCATGGATCCTAGGGTCTGCGCGCGTCGCTTCGCTCCTTGCTCCGCCCTAGGATGACGAATTCAGAAGGCTCCAGCCAACCGCCATCGGCAGCCATGCCTACGTATTCACACCC
>NZ_RZRY01000287.1:0-7684 GCF_003998035.1 Mesorhizobium sp. M2A.F.Ca.ET.039.01.1.1
ATGCAGGAGTGTAAGGAAAGCTGCCAGCGTGCCATTTTCTTGCGACGACCTGCCCGATTGCGTAATCATCTCAAGGCTAGGGAAACCGCCCTCGAAGGGGTCAGTGCCGTTTCTGTAGCAGATCTGCCCATAGGCGATCGCGTCAACCGATCGGCGAATTTCATCCACCGTCGCCATTCCGGTGGAGACAATCATCTCGACTCCCTTCGACGCGATGAGCAGCAAGAGCGGGATGTTGTCCATGTCGCCAGAACCGACTTTGACCGTCCGGCAGCCGAGGTCATCGATCAGGAAACAGGCGCTATCCTCGTCGAAGGGCGTAGCCAAAAATGCAATTCCAATGTCGTCGCAGTAAGCCTTGAGTGTGCGGAATTCGTCGAAGCTAAGTTGCAACGACTTCAGCATGTCGAACTGCGAACCGGCGCCGACCGTTTGTGTCTGATAGGTGGCACGACGCGCCCTGGCCGTCACCAGCTTGGCAGGGTCAAATATTTGAAATTTTGCGTAATCGGCTCCGAGACGCTTGCAAGCGTCAACCATTTTGAGCGCGACATTGACGTCGCCATCGTGATTGACTCCGATCTCGGCGATAACTTTCATGCTGACGCCCCCTCGACAATAGCCGCGCCCTCCGATGCTTGCCTCCAGTCAGAAGGACAGCAGCCGGGCACGCCGCAACTAGCGGACCCGAGGGACGCCGTGATATAGGCCAAATCCGCACTGACAGTCCACCGCGATTCACGTCGCTCTATTGTCATATTTTCCCGCCAGTGGTGCCCGCGTCTCGCGGTTAATACCATTGTTCATTACAGGTTACCCGGTTATGTTTTCCTACCGCGTTTGACTGAAAGAAAGCCTTTCAATGCCGTTGTTCGCGTACGGAATTGTGTCGTTGAGCGTTTTGGCCGCAATTTTCGCTGCGCCTGCGGCCGCCCAAGACGCCGATGGACCGTTCAACTTCCCCCTGCGCATGCTCAATGGAATGGAGACGATGCGGCTAGATGCGCACCGTATCAGTGCCTATCGCGGCTCGGCAACCGACAACAGTGGCAAATTCCTCCTCTACACCAAGCGCTCGGTTACCGCTGATATTATGAAAGTTGGTCCCGGCGGTCGCGACAATGCACCGACGCGGGAGGATTTAGTTCAGCACCAACAAGAGACCGACGGCTTGAACGCTGTCTATCCAGTGGGCCACAGGTTCTCGGGCCTTCCGCTCGCAGGTTGGTACACGCCGGTGTATATCGGCAAGTCCGAGAAAGGGGGGAATGGGCGTGACGTTCCTGCAGAACTGATCCTGACCCGGCACCAATCTTCGCAGAGGATCAACACTGCGGACTCACTCAATATCGACCCGGCATTCGATACGCGCCGGAGCGCACCAATCGCCTATTACTTCGATCCCGCGACAGGATTCAGGCCGATGATTTGCAAGGGTTGGCCACAACCATTTTGCATTTGGACCCGAACAAACAATGGCCCACTTTATGTAGCGCGGGATCTCGTGGGTGACGACAGTCTGGTCGATATCGATGCGACGGACATGGTCCCCCCCACGGGGCGCCTATTGCGCCTCCAGGTATCCGCCACCTCGTCCGACGGAACGGGCGATGTGATGATCATGACCCTGCCACGCCAATCTTCGGGCCTGAATGTCGTTACAGTTGCGCGTCAAGGGGATGTGGTCCACTCGGAGATAGAGTTCAGCGTCAACTCTCGGCGCCACTTTACGATGCGCGTGCCGCGCGGGGTACGCGTCGATCTAATCGCGCTGGGTTTCTCGATGCTTCAGCCGACATGATCCGCAAGAAAACAGTCCAACTGCGTCAGTTCATCGGCTCCTACGTACGTGATCAGGCTCGTGCGGGAGTGCTGCCGATACCGTTCCAGGGCGCGGTACGTGCAATTACAGCCTTCCCTTCGGCGGCCAACACCAGAGTTCGCCCTATTGGCATCGTTCTAGGCGTAGAACGGTTGCTGTGGCAGGGGGTCGAGCAGGCCTATCCAGAATGGAACTTGCTCTTTGCAAGCAATCGAGCCGATCCCGATGGATGTGTGAATGAGATCATCCGTCTAGGAGCGACCGCGATCATCGGACCGGCCGCTCGGCGCCGTCATGTGGTCGCGTTGCGCGACAGCGGGATCAACATTCTGCGCTTGTCGCCGGCACCGTTGCCGCGGCTGACCCATCAGGGCCGGCTGGCCCATGGCTACGTTCTAGAACCGTCCACATCCTGGATGTCGGCCCGTCGCTTGAGTGAGATGGAAGTCATATTGAAAAATGGCTCAGGCTTTATGACGCCCGCAATGAGGGCCGACGCCGCCGTTGTCGCATCTCGAATAGCGCTCCCGGATCCCACAAACTCAACCACCCTGGTAATCTGCACCTCCGATACGTCCCGTTTTCCCGAGCAGGGCCCCGTCACCGATTTAACGCCCTTGGAAACGGGAGGCCTGATAGAGACCTTTGAGGCCAGTCGAAACAGTTACTGGTCGGACGATTCTCTCGACCGTTTTGACGCAGCTCTGGGACGAGCTTCGGCAGTGATGACCAATAACCATCCACTTGCCGTGGCGGCACTCCTTAGAGGGGTTCGGCCACTGGTATCCCGAAGCCTTTTTCTGTCAAAGCTCAATCTTTACTCCAATCCATCGGTTGAACAGCGCATTTCTGTGGAGGATCCTCCACTTGTCAGCCGCGAAGAACTCGTTGCTGTATGCGTTCTATGGGCTGCTCGTTACATATGTGAGGGAAATCTCATTGATCCCGTTGACTTTTTCAGAGAAAAGCAGGCGAGCTGAACGCCTTACTGTCCGCCCACCGGTCGAAGACGGCGGAGCCGCTAGTTTACGGGCAGACGTTCCTTTGCACAGGCTCGTTCATCGCCCGGCCATCTTCGAGTATGCCTTAGTTGCTCGCGACCGTGCTGCCCTGAAGGCAGTGGGCCAAAAACGTCAGGACAGACGAAGCTTGTTCCTGAACTCGCCCTCACCTGCCGCTCTGGAGGCAGCCGAACGGGTTTTTGCTCGGCGCCTCGATCGGCTAAAAGACGAGCCCGTCACAGCTGCAGCGTTTTCACCGTCCTATCCCATCCCGCACAGCACAAACCGTCCGGCTTTGCCCTCGGACTTGATTCAAGGGCAAAAATTGGAGGACGTAGTTCAGTTATCGGCCCAAAAAAATGTGGAACGAAGCGGGACCGATCGCACCGCGGTAAAGAGCGACATCGTCGAAGGCCAATTCCCCATTGCTTTTGCTAGGCTTTTCAACCCTTCGGCGATTCCGGTCGACCCTTCCGATTACGACAAAATAGTCGTGGCTCCCGTCGGCCGTGTCGATCAATTGATTGACGATCTGATGGACGTTGAAGACTGGGAGGCGAAGCTTGCCTTCGTTGCGGCTTCCCTTCTTCCCCAAGATCCGTCAGACCGTTTTGCTCGCGCCCGACGTGTCCGTGCGCATCGCATAATCGACCGTCTGAGGCTCGACGATGGCCATCTGAAAACGCTGCGCGCGATGGCAGATGCTTGTTACATTTCTGAGGACCAACGAAGCGAATTCATAATCCTTCAGATATTGGTGATGGCGGGCGATCTTGGGTTCGTGGCCGAGCGCCACGTGCG
Source organism: Mesorhizobium sp. M2A.F.Ca.ET.039.01.1.1 (assembly GCF_003998035.1). Taxonomy (NCBI): domain Bacteria; kingdom Pseudomonadati; phylum Pseudomonadota; class Alphaproteobacteria; order Hyphomicrobiales; family Phyllobacteriaceae; genus Mesorhizobium; species Mesorhizobium sp. M2A.F.Ca.ET.039.01.1.1. The sequence goes on from NZ_RZRY01000287.1 coordinate 3,625, forward strand.
GCTCGATATCCAGGCTATGATGTCGCTCGTCGCGATGACACCTGAATGCTTTCAATGGAACGAGGACCACATAGTCGCGGTCGACTGGAATCCTCTTAACGCTGATTTCGTGATAGTCGACGGCCCTCTGCCGCAAGCCATGGCGACATCCCTTCCGGTTGACGTATTATTTGCTCCTCGCAGTCTGCGGGATGTGCCGGGCCTCGGGGAACGCGCATCCCTAGTCGCGACCATCGCCGGTCCCTACTCGCAAGCGGAGGACCTGTTGTCGGCTGAGACGGCCCGGCTGTCTCAAGGAATCATGGAGAGGTATGCAGCAATCATTCAGGATACGCGTCTCGCCCCTCTCGCGGCTCTGATCCGGGAAGCCGCGATACGCGTCGATGATGTCCTGTTCTCCTCGATGATTCCCGTCTGGGCAGCGCACCAAGCTATCCTTGCGCGGAGTCCCAAGCGCTTCGCGGTCATAACGGATTCGATTGCTTTCGCTGTGTGCTTGGCGAGACTCGCCCAAACCATCGATCGCAACATCGCCATCGATATCCGGATGACGAAGCCTGTCGAAGCCGACTATGACGACGTCGATATTGCTCCGACCCACCCTGCGGAATCCGCGGCGTCAGACACTGTCAGTTGGATGTCAGACCTAGGCCTTCTAGGGGAGGCTTCGGATACACGTCCGATATCGCCCTCGAGTGCAACTCTTTTCGCAGGCCGGCCATTCGATCGAAACTACATCGCTGATCTCAAAGCGCTAATGCCTCTCGCCCTCAACAATGGCCCGGTCCATCTTGTGAATACAACATCTTCCAGGGCGCAGCCTGGCAAGCCAGCCCTGTCGGTGGCTGATGTCCTTCCTTTCTCCCATAGAATTACCCTCTGGGAAGAGCCGGAGCGTCAAGCGCGATTGGTCGCCGGCGATAAGATCCCTGAAAGTCTCAAGAACCACGGTTCGAACGTTCTCTCGGCAATACTCGAGCAAGCTGACGGGAACCTGCGCCCCTACATCATATTCTCCGAGCCTCAGTTGCGGCGGCTGCTCGAGCGGGTCCTACCAGCGATAATTGTCTCGGCAGCACATGTCAGGACTGCTGTCAGAATAGCCGCCCCCGCGCGACTGATCTGCCTACCAGGACGCGATTGGCTTTCCCGCATGCTCGCCGCCGACATCCGCGCCCGAATGCCGTCCAGTGTGAGAAGTTTCGATGTGCAGACAGTCTTCATCGGACCAAGGCGGCGCTACAAGCCCACCAACTGCGACGTGCAAGTCGTGATCGATACACATTCGGCTCAGCTTATGAGCACATTCTTCGAGCTCGCGCCGGACCGCATATTGATCGGTGGATCGCCGCGTTACAGTGCTTCCCTGAAAGCAGCCCGCGCCGAGACACGCAAACCAGGAGGCTACCGCATCCTGTTTACCGCTTCTCCAGTCTTGGATCGGTGCCTTCCCGTAATCGCCGCATTGTGTGAAGCCATGGAAGCTCATCCGGACGCACAGCTTGTCATTCGCGTTCACCCCAGCTCGGGAGCCGCGGATATCGTCCGCATCTCCACTCTCACCTCTGGACTTGGAGCGAACGCCGAGATCGAGAAGGATGGGTCGATCGCCGCCTCACTCGCCGCAGCCGACCTGGTCGTGACGCGCTATTCTAATACGGGCCTTGAAGCGGCAATGCTGGGCAAGCTGGTTATAGCCGCCGACTTTCACCAGGAACGACCCCCGATCCCCCTCGATGAGATGGGGGTGGCTATCAAGGCTGCTACACCGGACGACTTGCGCCGTGCGATTGCTGACGTGCGTAATAACGGCCCCGCAGCAGAGCAATTCTATCATACCTGCCAGGAGTATTTCCAGAAGAACCCTCAGATGCTCGACGAAGACTCTGAAATATCGCTATGGAAGGCAATTTCACTGCAATAGTGTATGCAGTCTGGGTTCGACGTTTTTGTGTCAATGATCGAGGGTTGTGGCATGCCGGTCACCAAACGGTTTGCCACACGCCAAGCGAGACGCTCGATAGCTCCAGCGCCGTAGAATGAGCCGGGGATGACTGCGTGCGCGTAGATCCGCATTTTGAGCGTTGCGACGGTACGCGGATCGGGGGAATGAGGCGTTGTCCAAATCATCCCGAGATCACTGCAGTGGCGAGCCAGTCCGTTGCCTTCGTAGAAGGCAAGCCCAAGAACATCCGTCTGAACTCCGTGATGGAGACCAGATAAGCCGGACGTCGAATTCACAGTGATAAGGCCGCAAGAAGCCTTTACTGCTACGCCTAAGGGCACGTCGCAAACGACATGCACTCGCTTGGCAATCACGCGGCCGCCAATCGCTTCAGCCACGATTGCGCGATGGTCCAGATGCCCGGCATCCAGCGGATGGATCTTGAAAAGCAGATGCTCTTCCGGCGGCGCGTAATGAGAGAAGGCTTCCAAAAGCTCCTTTATCATTGTCTTGACATGCCAACCCTGCCCATTGGCTACTAAATTCGCATCGTCGTGAACTTGAAGTGCCACGACGCGATAAGGCATGCCAGCCTCGACCAGCTCCTTCAAAATACGGGCGTCCGAACACTTATGGAGAGCCCTTCGCATCCATCCGAGCGGCCAGTATAGAGCTTCGCCTGCAAGCCTTCGTTCGCGATGCCAGGTTCCGCCCAATATGGGAATCAGGGCAAGCAGCCATACGACTTGCGCAATCGCGAACAACGACTGACGCAAGCCATGGCAGCGTCCTTCGTCCGGCTCAGTGACATCGGAGCGATCGCGACAGTCCCTTTTTTGGGCGTCTGGCCTCAACCGAAGTGGAGAGTGATGATGGGAACCGTTCCATTCGCACGCTACGAAACCGGGCCGGATGTACCCCTCTTCCAGACAAAGCACCGGAACATTTCTGGCGCGTAGCGCATCAAAGAGGACCTTGTGCCTGGAACGATCCACGCCAAAGACAACTGCCGCTTGCCATGGCGGAGCTTCGAGCTGTCTCCCGACGTCCTCTGGTGACAATGCCAGCGCGTCGCCGAGACCAAACAGACCATCGCCTGGGTTGAAAAGGCAGCGCTCAACCACAAACCCACGACGGACCAGGACCCGGGCGAGATTCGCGAAGAAGGGCCCGACCGGCCCCCCCAAAAGAAGGATCGAACACGGGGAGGCCGCAGCGTCAGCGACTGTCACGATAGTCCCGCGCCAAAGACAAAAGGAAGATCAAAACCAGGTATATTCCAAGCCCTGCCGCAGCAATGATCGATGTATGAAATATTGGACGAGGAAAAGACGGATCTTGGGGGAGTGATGGATCCGCAGTGATGACGATATACTTCTGCTTCTGGGTCGCCTCTTGCTGCGCAGATCTAAGCGAATCGAGGGCTGTCGCATAAGATTTCTCGGCTAAGTCGCGTTCTATCTGAAGTCGCTCGAATTGAGACAACATCGTAGCCATCGCTGAATCCTTGCCGGCAATCCTTGCTTGCTCCTCGTCTACCTGTTTGGCTAGGGCCTGCTCGCGCAGACGCATCTGGTGCATGCGAGCCTGAACATCCGTCGTCATGCCCTCCATCTGAGAGATGTCCGCTCTCGTGTTCGCCAATTCGGTCTTTAAGCCTGTAATAATGGCAAGCTGCGACTGAACCGCCTTCTCGGGATCGACCTGGAGATTCGCGTTGCGCCATTGCATCATCTCCAGACGAGTTTGGCTAACGCGATCCTCGGCTTTCCTCACTTCGCTTTCCGCGAAAGCGACGAAATCAAGCTTTGCGCGCTCGTTCAGCTTATTTACAAACTCATCGGTGCGAGCGACCAGAGTCGTCGCCAATGTCCTGGCATCCTCGGGAGAGAATGCCTCCGCTCGTACGGTCACAATTTGTTCGACGCTCGAGATTTTAACCTGAACCATCGAAAGGTAGTAGGATAGCTTCTCCTCGCTCGAGGCGTTGGCCGGCAAGCGAACGATCCAATCGCGATCCTGTCTTGCAGCGCTGCTGCTGAAACCTGTTGCGCCGTCAATCTTCTCAAACAGGCCGGGCGACTGCAGGTAACTGCGGACCGCGTAGATATCGTT
>NZ_RZRY01000288.1:0-7678 GCF_003998035.1 Mesorhizobium sp. M2A.F.Ca.ET.039.01.1.1
GCGCTGGGCGATGCGTCAAGGCCCGGAAGACTTCGGCCCGCGTCACATGGGTCCGCCGCCCGAATTTCTCGCTGCCCGGCTCGCTGCGCTCGAGACCCGGATCGGCATCCGCTCCGAGCAGCTCGATGCCTGGCGCGACTATACCAGCGCGCTGCAGGCGGTGCTGGCGCCACCGCCGCGGCCCGATTTCGCCCCGCCCGGCCGCGGGCCTGACGCCGCCGCCGGTGGCGAGCCGGATCAGGCAAAGCGCGATCCCTTCGCCTTCCAGGAAAAGCTGGCCGACGAGGTGACCAAACGCGCCGCTTCCGCCGCCAAACTCAAGGACGCCATCGGGGTGCTGCGCGCCAAGCTGACGCCCGAACAGCTCGAAATCCTCGCTTCGGCGGACCGGCCGCATGGCCACCCCCCCGTTCCATGGGGCAATCCGCCGGATGCAGCCGGTCCCGGAGGTCTGCCTGATCACGGACAGCTCCCTCCACCCCTACCCCGGAGTGGCGAGCAACTCTGACCGGCTGCGCCGGCCGGCCCTCTGACCCACCCGTTCAAGGGCCGGCCGGTTCTCTTCTTGCAACTGAGATGCCTCGCACCGCCGCTGGATGCGCGAGGCGAGGAGAGCACCATGTGGGAAGCGCTGATGATGCTGCGCCTGATCGTGTCTGTTGCCCCGGGCCTGCGGGTCGGCCGGCAGGCTTCGCAGCCAGCCGCGGCGCCCACGTCGATCGAGGATGCGATCCGGTTGAACTTCGCAGGCTATCGGCTGTCGCTTCCGATCGCCTCGTCCAATGTCAAAAACGATGACCGCAAAATTGCGTAAAAGACATCTTCTTCTGCTGGCATTGCTGGTCGCGCTGGCCGCCGTCGCAGCGCTCAAGGCTTATGGCCGCGCCACGCCCGAGCCGGCGACGCAGACGCCTGCGCCGGCAGCGACGCTCACCGTTTCGGTGGAGAAGGTGGTCGCCCAGACGGTGACATCGTCGGTCAGCGCGACCGGCACGGTGGCTGCATGGCAGGAAGCGACGATCGGCGCCGAAGAGAGCGGCCTGCGCCTGACCGAAGTCCTGATGGCCGAGGGCGATCATGTGAAGGCCGGCGATGTCGTCGCGAGGTTGGATGACTCGCTCCTCAAGGCCCAGCTCGCCGAGCAGAAGGCAGCCGTCGCTCAGGCGCAGGCGACGCTCGACTCTGCGTTGTCGGCCGCCGCGCGCGCCGACAGGCTGCTCGCCAGCAACGCCGTCAGCGCTGAAACCGCCGAGGACAAGGCGACCGCCGTCAAGACCGGCAAGGCCAGTGTCGACCAGGCAGAGGCCGCCGCTCAGCGGCTGCAGGCCCAGCTCGACAGGACGACCATCCGCGCCCCGTTCGACGGCATCGTCTCCAGCAAGCCGGCCGTGGCAGGCTCCATCGTCCAGGCCGGCACCGAGCTGATGAAGATCGTCCGTGACGGCAGGCTGGAGGTCGGTGTGCTTGTCCCTGAAAAGGACCTGGCGGCAATCTCGGCCGGTCAGCCGGCGAACATCGTCGACGCATCCGGCCGCGCCTTTTCCGGCAACATTTCCTCGATTGCGGAAACCGTCAATTCGACCACGCGCCTTGCCACCGTCTATGTCACCGTCGGCGAAGGCTCGGGCCTTAAGCCCGGCATGTTCGCCCGCGTCACGATCGAGACGGCGTCGTCCCGGCAACTGACCATCGCCGAAACGGCTTTGGTCTGGCATGACGGCAAGCCGGCCGTGTTCGTCGTCGACGATCAAGGCAAGGTCGGCGCGCATCCCGTTGCAACCGGCACGCGCCAGAACGGCCGGGTAGCCATCGAAAACGGCTTGTCGGAAAGCGACCGCGTCGTCGTCGCCGGCGCCGGCTTCCTGAACGACGGCAACCTCGTGCGCGTCGCCGCCGACGAGACGAAGGCTGCCGACGCCGCAAGCACGGCGGAGCCCGCACAATGAACGCCATCTCCTCGTGGTCGATCCGCAATCCGGTTCCGACCATCGTGCTGTTCCTGTCGCTCGGCATTGCCGGCGTCTACGGCTTCATGCAGCTGCGCACCAACAATATGCCCGACATCGACCTGCCGACCGTCACCGTCACGGTGGCGCAGCCGGGCGCGGCTCCGAGCGAAATGGAAGTCCAGGTCGCGCGCGTTATCGAGAACACGGTCGCGACCCTCGAAGGCGTCGACGACGTCTCGACCTCGATCAGCGAGGGCTCGTCCGTCACCGCCATCGAATTCACCCTCGGCACCGATCCCGAGACCGCCACCAACGATGTCCGCAACGCCGTCTCCGGCGTGCAGTCCAGCCTGCCGGCCGCGGCCCAGACGCCGGTCGTGGCCAAAGTCAACGCAACCGGCAATTCGGTGCTGACCTTCGTCGTCGAGGCGCCGACCATGTCGCCCGACGCGCTGAGCTGGTACATCGACAATGACGTCGCCAAGGTCCTGCTCGGTGTCGACGGCGTCTCCAAGATCACCCGTTCCGGCGGCGTCGACCGCGTCATCCGCGTCGAGCTCGACCCCGACCGGCTCGCCGCTCTCGGCATCAGCGCCGGCGACGTCAGCCAGACGCTGGCCTCCAACAACGTCAACCAGCCCGGCGGCCGCGCCAATATCGGCGGCCAGGAGCAGTCGGTGCGCACGCTCGCCAGCGCAACGACCGTCGAGGTGCTGGCCGATACCCGCATCGCGCTGAGCGGCGCCGGCGACGTCAAGCTGTCCGACCTCGGCACCGTCGTCGACAGCTGGGAAAAGCCGCGCCAGGCGGCCTATCTCGACGGCCGGCGGGTCGTCGCCTTCAATGTCTACAGATCGGTGGGCTCGAGCGAGATCGACGTGGTCAAGGCCGCCCGCGCCGCCATCGCCGACATGGGCGCCAAGACCACGGCGGCAAAATTCACAGAAGTAACCTCCTCGTCAGGCTTCGTCCAGGAAAGCTACGACGCCGCCTTCGAAGCCTTATGGCTCGGCGCCGTGCTCGCCATCGGCGTGGTCTGGCTGTTCCTGCGCGATATCAGGGCGACGCTGGTGTCGGCGGTGGCGATGCCGCTGTCGCTGATCCCGACCTTCGCGGTGATGGCGGCCTTCGACATCTCGCTCAACAACATCACTTTGCTGGCGCTGTCGCTGGTTGTCGGCATCCTGGTCGACGACGCCATCGTCGAGATCGAGAACATCGTGCGCCACATGCGCCAGACCGGCATCAGCGCCTACCAGGCGGCAATCGAAGCGGCGGACGAGATCGGTCTCGCCGTTGTGGCGACCACCGCCACCATCGTCGCCGTGTTCCTCCCCGTGGCCTTCATGCCCGGCGTTCCCGGCAAGTTCTTCTTCTCCTTCGCCGTCGCCGTTTGCGTCTCGGTGCTGTTCTCGCTCCTGGTGGCGCGCATGCTCACTCCGCTGATGGGCGCCTATCTGGTGCGCGCCGGTGGCCATGACGAGGACGATACGCCTGCCTGGGTGCCGACCTATCTGTGGCTGCTGCGCAAGGCGCTCGACCACCGTTGGATCACGCTTCTCGCCGGCATTGCCTTCTTCGCCGGCTCGATGATGCTGGCGACACATCTGCCGACCGAGTTCATGGCGGCGGCCGACCGCGGTCGCTCGATGATCTCGGTCGAGCTGCAGCCCGGCTCCACCATCGAGCAGACCACGGCGGTGGTGCAGGACATCACCAGACGGCTGGAGAAGGAGCCGGCCGTCGAAAGCGTGTTTGCCACGATCGGCACAGCTGCTTCTTCGGGCGGCGGACCCAGCCAAAGCTCGAGCTCGGCTGAAGTGCGGACGGCGACCGTCACGGTCAACCTGAAGCCGCGCGCCGAGCGGACGATGAGCCAGCAGCAATTCGAGGCCGAGGCCTCGCCGAAGCTAAACGGCATTCCCGGCGCCCGCATCCAGTTCGGCGCCGACGGCTTCTCCGGCGCCAAGGTGTCGATCACGCTAGTCGGCGACGATGGCGAAGCCCTCGAAAAGGCCAGCGATGCGCTGATCGACGCGATGAAATCGGTTCCCGGGCTGATCAATCCGACATCGACCGCGGCCACCACCAAGCCCGAGCTCATCGTGCGGCCCGACAGCGCCAAGGCAGCCGAGCTCGGCGTCACGCCGACCGAGATCGCCGCTACGGTCAAGATCGCCACCATCGGCGACACCGACACCAGCCTGGCGAAATTCAATCTCGGCGACCGTCAGGTCTCGATCATCGTCACCGTGCCGGACGGCGCCATCGATGATCCGGCAAAGCTCGCTATGCTGCCGCTGACCGGCACCAAGGGCGTGGTTCCGCTTGGCGCAGTCGCCGATATCGGCTTCAACGCCGGCCCAAACAGCATCACGCGTGTCGACAGAAGCCGCAGCGCCACGGTCGAGGCCGATCTTTCCGGCCTGACGCTCGGCCAAGCGGCCGAAGCCATCCGCGCCCTGCCCGCGATGAAAAGCCTGCCGCAGGGCGTGCATGAACTGGCGCGCGGCGATGCCCAACGCATGCAGGAGCTTTTTTCCGGCTTCGCCACCGCAATCGCCGCGGGCATCATCCTGATGTACCTGACGCTGGTGTTGCTCTTCCGCAGCTTCGTGCAGCCGGTGACCATCCTGGTCGTGTTGCCGCTCTCGGTCGGCGGCGCGCTGGGCTTCCTGCTCATTACCGGCAAGGCGCTTGGCATCTCGCCGTTGATCGGCATACTCATGCTGATGGGCATCACGGCCAAGAACTCGATCCTGCTTGTCGAATATGCCCTGGTCGCCGAGAAGGAGCACGGCATGAGCCGCTTCGAGGCACTGCTCGACGCCATCCGCAAGCGGGCCAGGCCCATCGTCATGACATCGATCGCCATGGGCGCCGGCATGCTGCCGATCGCGCTTGGCATCGGCGCCGACGCCGAGACGCGTGCGCCGATGGCGATCGCCGTGATCGGCGGGCTCATCTCCTCGACCGTACTCAGCCTCGTCTACGTGCCGGTCGTTTATACCTTCATGGACGACATCCAGCATTTCCTCGCCCGTCACCTGGGCAAGCTGTTGGTCGAACCGCCCGGCGCGGACGGCCGGGCGAGGACCACAACTCCAGGGAAAAATCCAGCCAATGCATACCCAACCTGATCGTTCTCCATCGCCGGCAAGGCTACGCCGCCTGTCTCCCTGGGCGGGATTCCTGTACGCCACGCTTCTGTTGGCAGCCTGCTCGCAGGAGAAGAGCCAGGTGCCGGCCGGCATGGGGGGTGCCGGCAGGCCCGAGGTCGGCGTCGTGACGCTGCATCCGCAATCGGTCGCGATCACCGCCGAGCTGCCGGGACGAACGGCCGCCTCGCTCATCGCCGAGGTGCGCCCGCAGGTCGACGGCATCATCCGACAGCGGCTGTTCCAGGAAGGCGCGGAGGTGGTGGCGGGGCAGCCGCTCTACCTCATCGACCCGGTGAGCTATCAGGCCGCCTATGACAGCGCCGTCGCGACGCAGCAGAAGGCTGAAGCCGCGGTGCCCACCGCCCAGGCCAAGTTCGACCGCTATGCCGGGCTGCTGAAGCAGAACGTCGTCTCGAAGCAGGATTACGATGATGCCGCCGCGACGCTGGCGCAGGCGCAGGCCGACGTCGCAGCGGCCAAGGCCAGCGTCGAAACCGCGAAGATCAGCCTCGACCGCACCTCGATCACCGCGCCGATCGCCGGCCGCATCGACAAATCGACATTGACGCCGGGAGCATTGGTCACCGCCAACCAGGAAACGGTGCTGACCACCATTCGCTCGCTCGATCCGATCAATGTCGACGTCACGCAGTCCAGCACCAACCTGCTCAATCTGCGCCAGGCGATCAACGAAGGCCGGCTGAAATTCAGCGGGACCAATGTCAGCGTCAAGCTGAAGCTCGACAACGGCACCATCTACGCGCAGAACGGCAAGCTGGAGTTCGCCGGCGCCAATGTCGACCAGTCGACCGGCACCTTTGCGCTCAGAGCCCAGTTCCCCAATCCCGACCGCCTGCTCTTGCCTGGCATGTATGTGCGCGCCATCGTCGAGGAAGGCGTCGCCCAAAACAGCTTCCTGGTGCCGCAGCGCGGCGTCACCCGCGACCCCAAGGGCCAGGCGACGGCCATGGTCGTCAACGCCCAGGGCAAGGTCGAGCAGCGCGTGCTCAGCGTGCGCAACAGCGTCGGCAACAATTGGCTGGTGGATTCCGGCGTCGGCGACGGCGACCGAGTCATCGTCGAGGGCCTGCAGCTGGTGCGCGCCGGAGGCGACGCGACAGCGGTCGAGGTGACGATCGACGAAACGACAGGCGAGATCAAGGACCGCGAGCAGAGCTCCGCCTCGGCGACCGCCGCCGGCGGCAACGCCGCCGGTGCCGCGAAGCAGCCGTCCTCTGGCGCAACCGGGAACTGAAGCGATGTCGGGATTCTTCATCAACCGGCCGATCTTCGCCTGGGTGATCGCCATCGTGATCATGCTGGGCGGCCTCTTGGCGCTGCAGTCGCTGCCGATCTCGCAATACCCGCAGATCGCTCCGACCACCGTGAACATCAGCGCCAGCTATCCCGGCGCCGATGCCCAGACCGTCGAGAACTCGGTGACCAAGGTCATCGAGCAGGGCATGACCGGCATCGACAACCTCGATTACATGACGGCGACGTCGACCTCGACCGGACAGGCCTCGATCACGCTGACCTTCACCAGCGGCGCCAACGCGGACACCGCCCAGGTGCAGACGCAGAACAAGCTGCAGCTCGTGCAGTCGCAGCTGCCGCAGGTCGTCCAGAACAACGGCATCACCGTCTCCAAATCCTCGACCGGCTTCCTGATGGTCATCGGCTTCGTCTCCAGCGACGGCAAGATGAACTCGACCGACCTCGCGGACTATGTCGACTCAACCATCAACGACACGCTGAAGCGCGTCGAAGGCGTCGGCTCGACACAGCTCTTCGGCTCTGGCTATGCCATGCGCATCTGGCTCGACCCGGACAAACTAGCGCAATATTCGCTGATGCCGAGCGATGTCGCCACGGCCGTCGAGGCGCAGAACACGCAGGTCTCGGCCGGCCAGCTCGGCGGGTTGCCGGCGCGCAAGGGCCAACAGCTCAACGCCACCGTAACGGCGAAGAGCCGGCTACAGACCGCCGAGCAGTTCCGCAACATCATCCTGAAGAGCAATACCGACGGCTCGCTGGTGCGGCTGAACGATGTCGCCAAGGTCGAGATCGGCGCCGAAAGCTACACCACCCAGGCCCATTATAACGGCAAGCCGGCCGCCGGCGTCGCCGTCAGCCTGGCGACCGGCGCCAATGCGATCAGCACCGCGGAAGCGGTGCGCACGACGATCAATCGCCTGAGCTCGACCTTTCCGCAAGGCGTCGAGGTCGTCTACCCGTACGACACCTCGCCCTTCGTGCGGCTGTCGATCGAGGAAGTGGTGAAGACGCTGGCCGAAGCGATCGTGCTGGTGTTTTTGGTGATGCTGCTTTTCCTGCAGAACCTGCGCGCCACCATCATCCCGACGATCGCCGTGCCGGTGGTGCTGCTCGGCACATTCGGCGTGCTCTCCTTCTTCGGCTATTCGATCAACACGCTCACCATGTTCGCCATGGTGCTCGCCATCGGCCTGTTGGTCGACGACGCCATCGTCGTGGTCGAGAATGTCGAGCGCGTCATGCAGGAGGAAGGCCTGCCGCCGAAGGAAGCGACGCGCAAATCGATGAACG
>NZ_RZRY01000289.1:0-7650 GCF_003998035.1 Mesorhizobium sp. M2A.F.Ca.ET.039.01.1.1
CCCCGCCGCGCATCCCCCCCCGCCGACGTCGTAGCCGCCGGTCAGCGCCGGCTTTGCTTCGGGATCGGCTGCATTGACCGGATGCTTGGCCACCCTGTCCCAAGCCAGCGGGTTGCCGTCGGCGTCGCGCACAAAGAGTCCGTCGTCGGCAGCGCCCGGCTCCTGCACGACCAGCACCGTCGCGTTGGTGTAGCGCAGCAGATAGTCGAGATCGACGCGGCCGGCCTTGAGCAGGTCGTGGACCAGCGCCAGCACGAACAGGCCGTCGGTGCCCGGCCTGATGCCGATCCAGTCGTCGGCGATGGCATTGTAGCCGGTGCGGCACGGGTTGATCGAAACCACCTTGGCGCCGCGCGCCTTGAGCTTGCCGAGGCCGATCTTGATCGGGTTGGAGTCATGGTCCTCGGCAACGCCGAACAGCATGAAATATCGGGTGTTGTCCCAGTCGGGTTCGCCGAACTCCCAGAACGAGCCGCCGATCGTGTAGAGCCCGCCGGCCGCCATGTTGACCGAGCAGAAGCCGCCATGCGCGGCGAAGTTCGGCGTGCCGAATTTCGACGCCCACCAGCCGGTCAGCGATTGCGACTGGTCGCGTCCGGTGAAGAAGGCGAGTTTTTTCGGATCGGTGCGGCGGATCGCCGACAGCCTCTCGGTGGCGATGGTCAGCGCCTCGTCCCATTCGATCTCACGGAATTCGCCCGAGCCGCGCGGGCCTGTGCGCAGCAGCGGTTTCTTCAGCCGCGCCGGGCTGTAATGCTGCATGATGCCGGCGCTGCCCTTGCCGCAGATCACACCGCGGTTCACCGGATGGTCCTTGTTGCCGTTGATGTAGCGGACCTTGCCGTCCTTGATGTGGACGTCGATGCCGCAGCGGCAGGCGCACATATAGCAGGTGGTCTTGGCGACGCGGTCGGAGACGCTGGGCGAAGTCTCGACGCCGTCGCCCTCATTTGGCGCGTGAGTGTCGGAAAGAGGCCGTTGCGAGGGTGCGGAATTGGCGCCGCGCGGCGCGGCGTTGCTCATGATTGGCGAACGCTCTTGCCGTTCGCCATCTTGGCCTTCGTCTTAGGCCCCGGGCCGCGCATGTAGTGAAGTTCAGGATGATAGCGCTCGCCGGCAAGCTGCCGCTTCAGCCGGCGGCTCCAATGCGCGAATAGGGATTTGAAGCGCCCTGCCATTTCCCACTCTTGGCCTCTGGCGACCAATTTTTTCCAAGTCCAGCTAAAAACTTAGAACAAAGCAATTGATCCGTCTAACAAGCAGCTCTTGTAATTCCGATCGATTTTGCTTCTTAGTTGCGCTATGACCCTCGACCAGTTGCGCATCTTCGTCGCCGTCGCCGAGCATGGCCACATGACCAAGGCCGCCGAGCGGCTCGGCATCTCGCAGTCGGCTGCGTCGGCGGCTATCCGCGCGCTCGAAACCCAGCACGACGTGCGCCTGTTCAACCGGGTCGGCCGCAACATCGAACTAGCAGAGACCGGCCACCGCTTCCTGCCGGAGGCGAAGGCGGTCCTGGATCGCGCCGCGGCTGCGCGTGGCGTGCTGGAGGATGTCTCGCAGACCGTCGCCGGCAGCCTGTCGATCGCGGCCAGCCAGACCATCGCCAGCTACTGGCTGCCGCGTCGCCTGGCTGCCTTCCACGAGGCCTATCCTGCGGTGAAGCTGAACGTGACCATCGGCAACACCAGGCAGGTCGAGACCAATGTGCTGGACGGCCGCGCCGATTTCGGCCTGGTCGAGGGCCGTACCGAGTCCGACATCCTGCGTCGCGCCACGGTCGACGAGGACCGCATGATGCTGGTGGTGGCGCGCTCGCATCCCGAGATCCCGATGACGCGGGCGGGAAACCTCGACATCAGGGCGCTGCGCTGGATCATCAGGGAAGGCGGGTCGGGCACGCGCGAGGCGCTGGAGGATTTCGCGCACAGCCAGGGCGTTCCGCCGGCGGAGCTGCAGATATTCCTGGTTCTGCCCAGCAACGAGGCAGTGCGCCAGGCGGTCGAGGCCGGCGCGGGCGCCACGATCATCTCGGAACTCGTCGTCGCGCGCTCCCTGGCGGAGGGGAGCCTCAGGGCCGTGCCGGTGGAATTGCCGAAGCGCGACTTCGCCATGATCACACACCGCGACCGCCAGGCGAGCCTCGCCCAGATGGCGCTGAAGGCGCATCTCACCGGCCGGGCGGACGCGCCGGCAAACGCCGAATAATCACGCGTATTTGCGCTGCGCATCCAGCGCGAGGCCAAGGCCGACCGAGCCGAACATGTCGCCTTCGATGACGGCTGCCTGCGGCACCAGCGACAGGATTTCCCGCTTCGCCAGCGGGATGGCGGTCGAACCGCCGGTGAGGAACACGGCAGTGATGGCCGAGGCATCGACGCCGGCGTCGGCGATCGTCTGCCTGACCGTCGCGGTCACGCGTTCGATGTCGTTCGCGATGGTCTCCTCGAGGCCTCCGCGCGTGATCTCGGCCGCAAAGCGCGCGCCGGGCAGCGACACCTTCACCTCGGCCGAGGACTGGTCGGTCAGCGCGATCTTAGCCCTTTCGACCAGGCCGGCAATTGCGTGGCCGTAGCGGTGCTCGACGACATGGATGAAGCGGTCGACGAGGTCGGCGCGCTCGGCCTCGTAGCGGATCTGGCGAAGATCCGACATCGCCTTGGCGGTGTAGACGAGGTTGATGCGCTGCCAGGTCGCCAGGTCGATGAAATAGGCCGCCGGCAGATTGCGCTTGTGGTCCTTGGTCCGCGTCAGATAGCCGAGCTCGGGCATGACATGGGAGATGCTGAGCAGCCGGTCGAAATCGGTGCCGCCGATATGGATGCCGCGATTGGCGAGGATGTCCGCCTTGCGGTCGGTCGAGCGCGCGCGCTCCGGCGAGACCCGCACGATCGAGAAATCGGAGGTGCCGCCGCCCATGTCGACGATCAGCGCCAGCTCCTCGCGGGTGACCTTCTGCTCGTAGTCGAGCGCCGCCGCGATCGGCTCGAACTGGAAGGCGATGTGCTTGAAGCCTTGCGCGCGCGCGGCCTTCTCCAATTCGCCCTGCGCCTTCGCATCGGCGGCCGTGTCCTCGTCGACGAACTGCACGGGCCGGCCGAGCACCACGTTCTCGACCGGACCGCCGGCGTCTTCTTCGAGCCGCTTCTTCAGATGGCCGACGAACATGCCGATAATGTCGATGAAGCCGATCTGGCGCGCCTTGATGCGGGTCTTCTCATTGGCGAGCGAGCTGCCGAGCACGCTCTTCAGAGAGCGCATCAGACGGCCTTCGATGCTATCGGTATAGTCGCTGATCGCGCGGCGGCCGAAATAAGTGTAGCCGTCCTCGAAGTTGAAGAACACGGCGCTCGGCAGAGTGGGTTGCTCGCCCTCCAGCGCCACCAGTCGCGCCCGGCCGTCGCGGATCACCCCCACGGTGGAATTGGACGTGCCGAAATCGATGCCGCCGAATGCTGATTGCATCGCAGCCTCCTCGTTACCTTGTGGCAGGGACGCCAAGCGCGCCGTCGTCCGGATGGCCGGACCGCTCTGCCGAACAGATTGTGCTTGTTTACCTTTGGGTTGGGAGGCGGCGGTTTATCGCATGATCGCCCGCAGGGAAACCCTTTGCGGGAAAATGGTCTTCCATTTTTCCCGTGTCTTCAATCCTTGCGGAAGATAATCCGACCTAGCCAGCCGGTCAGCATGGCGAGCGATATGGCGAACACGCCGTAGAGGAAGGAATAATCATGCGCGACCCGGAAGACCGACTGCTCGAAGCCCGATTTTCGGATCTCGAGCTGGGCCGAGCTTTCCTTGACGAACATGCCGCTCTTGAACAGGAACGCGCGGGCCTTGTGGGTTCCGACTGGCACGTTCGGCGCGAGCCTCACCGTGGCGCGAAACAGGTTCTGAGACAGGAACTGCACGCCGCCGACATTCTCGCTGTAGAGGCCTGTCGCTGCCTTGCGCTCGCGCAGCGCGGCGGTGAATTCCTGGATCGTCGCCGGGCTGTCGGTCTCGTCGGCGGGCTTCATGTAGAGGTTCTGCGCCCCGAGCGAGAGCTGCTTGTATTTGGCGGGCTCGGCGATGTCCTGCAGCGGCCGCGTCGTCGCGACGGAATAGGAGACAGGCACGTTCTCGAAGGTTTCGGAGTCCAGGTTGATCCAGACGCCGAGCACGCGGTCCTTGCGCCGCACCACGACCGGGCGCGGCGGCCCTTCGAGCACGACGACCACGTCGTAGCGGCCCTGTCTGGCGATCAGCGGGTCGGGATTTTCCAGCGATCCGAAGATGGTGAGGTCGGCGCCGGAGAAGCCCGCCGTGATGGAGATCGCGTCGGTCGAAAGGCCGATCTGGATGCTTTCGGTGGGCGGCGCCTGCGCCGTCGCCGGGGAAAGGGCAAAGAGCATCGACAACGAGGCGGCGGCTCCAAACGCTCTCAATCCCGCCATCAGTTGAGGCCCGCGGCGGACAGCGAATAGAGATTTGGCGGCGTCACGAAGAGATCGACGGCAAGGCGGATGGCGACGGCCAGCACCAGCATCGCCAAAAGCGCGCGCAGCTGCTCGCCGCGCAGCCTCTGGCCGGCCTTGGCGCCATATTGCGCGCCGGCGACGCCGCCGGCCATCAGCAGGAAGGCCAGGATCACGTCGACCGTCTGGTTGGTCGTGGCATGCACCAGCGTGGTGTAGGCCGAGGTGAAGATGATCTGGAACAGCGAGGTGCCGATAACGACATTGGTCGGCACCTTGAGCAGGTAGATCAGCGCCGGCACCATGATGAAGCCGCCGCCGACGCCCATGATCGACGACAGGAAGCCGATCCCGGCGCCGAGCCCGAGCACCGGGATGACGCTGACGAACAGCTTGGAGGCGCGGAAGCGCATCTTGAACGGCAGCCGGTGGATCCAGTTATGCTGGCCGGATTTCTTCAGCACGGGCGCCGCGCCGCTGCGGCTGGCGCGCAGCGCGTTGAGGCTCTCGACCAGCATCAGCCCGCCGACCGTGCCGAGCAGCACCACGTAGAGCAGCGAGATGAAGAGGTCGAGCTGGCCGAGCCGGCGCAACAGCGCGAAGACGTAGATGCCCGCGGTCGAGCCGACAATGCCGCCGGCCAGCAGCACGCCGCCCAGCTTGAAGTCGAGCGTGCCGCGCTTGAAGTGCGAGAGCGCGCCGGAGAAGGAAGAGGCGATGACCTGGTTGGCGCCGGTGGCGACCGCGATCGCGGGCGGGATGTTGTAGAAGATCAAAAGCGGCGTGATGAGGAAGCCGCCGCCGACCCCGAACATGCCCGACAGGAAGCCCACCGCCGCGCCCATCGCCAGCAGCACGAAGACGTTGACGGAAATTTCCGCGATCGGGAGATAGATGCCCACCCGGCTGTCTCGATCAGTTTGTCTGTCGGCGCACAGTGCCGTCCCCGGACACTAAAGCACCGAAAAGCCAATTTTTTCTTGCGCCGGTGCGGCGGCGGGTCAAAACCCCGCCGCCGCACCGAAACAAAAACCATCTCAATCAGTTAACAGGCAAATGTGTGGCAGGGCGTCGTGTATGCGACGCGCCTGCCGTTATTTCTTCGCCAAGAGCGCCTTGACGAGCGGCGCGTCGATCTCGCCGGTCGGCGTCATCTTGTTGTCGGTCTGGAAGGCCATGATCGCGGTCTTGGTCTTGCCGCCCATGACGCCGTCGGCGCCGCCGGCATCGTAGCCGTTCTTGTTGAGGATCAGCTGGATGTTCTTCACCGCCTTCTTCATGTCGATGCCGGCGGTGGTCTGCGGCGTGCTGTCCTGCCAGGATTCCGGAATGTCGGCCGAGTTGGCGGCGGCGTTGAGCGGCTTGGCCTTCCACAATTCCGTGGCGGCGCGCGCCCGCTCGAGCTGCTCGGGCCGCAGCGCATTGGCGATCTCGTCGCGCTTGGCTGAGGCGTCCTTGTCGCCGGTCTTGGCGACCAGGGCGAACCACTTGTAGGACTCTTCCAGGTTCTGCTTCATGCCGACGCCCTTGGCCGCCAGGATGCCGAGGTTGAACTGGCTGTCCTTGACGCCGAGGTCGGCGGCTTCCTGGAACCAGTGCGTCGCCGATTCATTGTCGGTCACCCCGTCCGCCGCCATGGCGAATAGCACCGCGAGATTGTGCATGGCGCTGGCGTTGCCCTGTTCGGCGGCGAGCTGGTAGTAGGTCTTGGCCTTCTTGATGTCGCGCGCGACGCCGATGCCCTTTTCGTAGAAATTGCCGATGCGGTATTCGGCCGGCGCGAAGCCGAGCTCGGCCGACTGCTCGTACCATTTGGCGGCGGCCTTCATGTCTTCCTTCACGCCGCGCGATTCAGCATAGCGCGAGCCGACCTCGAACAGCGCCTTGGCGTCGCCGCCGGCGGCGGCGTCGCGTAGCGCCACCGGACCGATTTCGGACGGAATGTCGAATTTGGCGGCTGCCGTCTGGCTCCCGGCCGGCGGCACGGTGCCTGTCGTGTCGGCGGAGGCTGCCGCAGGCGCGCTGGACGCGCCGCCGCCGGCTGCCGGACCGGCCGCCACGGGCTCCTTGGCCATCGGCTGCGTGTCGCCGTCCGTGTCCGTCGCAGTAGCAGCCGAGGCGGCGGGCTCGGATGGCGTCGCCGAAGCCATCGGGGCCGGTGCGGCAGGCGCTGCAAGCGCCACCGGCGCGGGTGCCGGTTCGGCCGGCGTGGCGGCTGCTCTTTCGGGACTTGCGGGGACAGATGCGGCCGGTGCCGTCTCTTGGACGGGCTCCGCCTGTCTGACGGGACGGGCAGGCGCGCTTTCGGGCTGTGCAGCGGCGTCAATCTTCGGTGTGTCGGTCTTCTGCGTGTCGGCCTGCGGCGCGGCGGTGGCGTTGAGCGAAGCCGTATCGACCGTTCGCGTGGAGAGAGCAGGCTGGTTGTTGGCCGTCTCGACCGGATCGGACAGGAAGGCTTTGCCCAGCTGCAGACCGGCCAGAGCCATCATGATGGCCGCCGCAGCCATCAGGATCGGCTTGCGCCGCGCCTTGAGCAGGTCGCCGATCCGCAGTGCCTTCACCGGGCCGGTCATGGTCGATTGCCGCTTCAGCGTGTCGGCTTCCGCCGCTGCCGCCTGGGCAGCGCGCCGGGCCGCGGCGATGAAATCCGACTTAGCGGCATCGCTGTCGGTGCGCCGGGCCGGCTGCCCGCCGCGCTCGTCTCGCACCCGCTTCATGATGGCATTGAGGTCCGGCGCACCGGAACCGGGCTCCAACGGCCGGTTGGCCGCCTTGGGGTCGAGTGGTTCGTCGATGTCGACGCCCGGCACGTCGCCGACCGGCGCCGAGCCGGCAAGCGGCTGCGTGTCCGCGTCCTTCTTGCTCTTGAAAGCGCGCGCCAGGCCGCTGAGCATGGATTTCCTGCGGCCGGCCGTCTCGCTCCTGTCGCCGACCGCATCCGGTCCCAGCGCCGCCATGGCGGCTGCTGCAGCAGCCTCGGCGGGCGTGCGCGGTACGCTCGGCTCGTCGCGCATGATCTCCGCGGCGCGGCCTTCAAGGCTAGCCATGTCTCCGGTGAGCGGCAGCGGCTGGTCGATATCCATCGAAGGCGCGTCCTGCACCGCGATCTTGCCGCCGCGGCCGCCGCGCTTGCTGGCCGGTTGCGGATCGACCAGCTCGCTGACCGCCTCGCTGGTCTCGGTCGCTTCCAGCG
>NZ_RZRY01000028.1:0-24372 GCF_003998035.1 Mesorhizobium sp. M2A.F.Ca.ET.039.01.1.1
GCTACATATTGCGCCCCGGCTTCGACCTGCCGCCGCTGATGTTTTCCATCGAGGAGATGGAAGCGATCGTGCTGTCGCTGGCGCTGCTCGAACGCACCGGTGACGACGAGCTGAAGCAGGCGGCAAAACGCGTCGGCGCCAAGATCGCCGGCGCCGTGCCGTCGCCCTTGCGGCAGACGCTCGACGCCAATGCGCTTCATGCCTGGGGTTTTGCGGCGCCTTCAGCTTCCGCCGTCGACCTTGCGCAGGTCCGCCGCGCCATCCGCGACGAGGAGAAGCTCGCTCTCTCCTACCGCGACGAGGCGGGACGGGCGAGCGAGCGCATCATCCGTCCGGTCGCGCTGATCTATTATGCCGAGACCGCCAACATCGTCGCCTGGTGCGAGTTGCGCCAGGCGATCCGCAATTTCCGCAGCGACCGCATCGAGGACTGCCGGCCAACGAACCTGTGGTTCAAGGGCGAGGGCGACCGGCTGCGGCAGGTCTGGGTCGACGGCTGGGAGATCAATGCCGCGGCCACCGGCGGCAACTGACGCGCGCCTTGGCTTCAGGGCACGATGCCGCGACAGGCCCAGGCGACATTGGCGAAGGATCGCGGGCCGTCGGGCCGGCCGGCCTGATAGGCATCGCGCATGGCGGCCTCGACGCGCTGCCGCTCGGCCGTATCCAGAGTGGTGATGTATTTGCCGAGCGGGCCTTCTCCGGCGCCGATCGGCGCCCAGAGGTCGTCGAAATCCGCGTAGTCCATGCGGATCATCAGCTCGGCCTCGGTGACTTCGACGAGACCCTGCTCGACAAAGGTCCGCTTCATCTCGCCCGGCTGCATCATCGGCTGGAAGCAGTAGCGGCTGCGCATTTGGCGTCCGCTTTCGCTGAGCGCCGCCATAGTGTCGATCATCATGCGCATCCCGGTCATGCCGCCGTAATGGTCCCAGACCACTGCCGCGACTATGCCGCCTGGTCGCACCACGCGGCGCATCTCGGCCACCGCCTTGCCGGCCTCCGGCACGAAATGCAGCACCAGCAGCGCCAGCGCGCGGTCGAATGCATTGTCCGCGAAAGGCAGCGCCGTGGCATCGGCCTGGCTGATGGTGATGCGCGGATCGGTGTTTTTCTCCTTCGTCGCCGCCACGAAGACCGGGGAAAAATCGATGGCCTGGATCTCGGCAAGATCGGCCGATTTCGCCAGCTCGAAGGTCAGGCTCCCGGTGCCGCAGCCGACATCCAGGATTGTCTCGCCGGGGGCAAGCCCGGCGAAATCGATGAATTTGGGCGCGAGCCTTTGGCTCCAGCGCCCCATGAGTTGCTCATAACCGGATGCTGCATGGACGGTGAAGGTGGACGTCATCGGAACCTCCCTTTCATCAGCTTAAGCTAAACGACGGCGCAACTGCTGCATAGTCGCCGGGCAATCTGCAACATCGGCAGCAAGGTAGCCGACCGGATCGGCGGTTATGTAGGTGATTTCACGCCCGCCACGCTCTCCCGCTCCACCAGCGGGCACTCCAATTTGGTGATGGGATAGCGGCCGCGGCCGGGCGTCGGCGGGGTTTCCAACTGCTCGATCGCCCATTGGCCCATCGCCAGATGCGGCAGGATCGAAGTGGTCAGCGGCGGGAAGAGATGACGGGCGATCTCCTCGTCGTCATAGCCGACCACGGAGATGTCCCGCGGGATATGCAGGCCGGCTTCCTTCAGCGCCTCGTAGCAGCCGATCGCGGTGCGGTCGTTCTGGCAGAAGATCGCGGTGGGCCGCTCCTTGAGTCCAAGCAGTTTCACCGTCGCGGCGTAGCCGGCGCTGGCCGACCAGTCGCCCTCGACCACCAGTTCGGGATCGAAGGGGATGTCGGCGGTAGCGAGGGCACGACGGTAGCCCTTGAGCCGATCCTGCGCGGCTTGCATCCACGGTTCGCCGGTGATGGTGGCGATGCGGCGATGGCCATGCGCGATCAGGTGCCTTGTCGCGCTCTGGCCGCCGGCGATCTCGGAGGGAACCACGGCCGGGAAGGCATAGTCGGCGGTGTAGCAGTTGAGCAGGACGACCGGGATGTCGAGGCTGTAGAGGAAATCCGGCGCCGTGATCTCGCGCGTGAAGATGGTCATATAGATCAGCGCCGAGATGCCCCGCCGCGTCAGCGCTGAAATCGCGCGCGGCTCCATCACCGCGTCGCCCATGGTCTGCGCAACCAAGAGCACGTTGCCGGCGTTCCACGAGGCCTGCCGCGCGCCCTCGATGGCGACCACCGCCTCGGGGCTGGTGGCGAGCTGGTCGACCGCGAAGCCGATGACGCCGTCCAGGCCCTCGAACGGCGTCACCGGCGGCCTGAGCGCCGAGAAGACCGGCGGCGAATAGCCCAGCGCCCGCGCCGCCTCGATCACCCGGTCGCGTGTCTGCTGCGACAGCCTGATGCCCGGCGAATTGTTGAGCACGAACGAGACCGTCGCCTGCGAGCAGCCGGCGGCGCGCGCAATGTCGGTCATGGTCACGCGCCCCTTCGGCTTGGCCGCCGGCTTGCGGCGCCTGGAAGCCCCGGGAGGATCGCGCAGGTCCGTCGGTTCGCTCATGGTCGTTTCCCAAACCCAGCCGGCTCTAAATCAAAGGCGGCGGCAACGGCAAGATGGTCGAGGCCGCTGCGTTTACCGACATGCGCCAACTAATATGTATTAGCAGGCATGACATGCAAATCGCTGGCTACGCCGCTTTGCGACGAAACCGGTCAGACAAGGTCAGCAATGCTGACAATTCGGCCATTTTCCGCGCGGCTGCAGACTTTGTAGCGCTCGCCCTCCTTACTCCCGGCACGTCCTTCGACCAGCGTCTCCTCCGCGTCGAAAGTGCGCCTCGCGGCTTCATAACTAATAGTCTTTACTAATAGCGGCAAGCGTTCTACTGTCAACTCGCCGTGGCTGTCCGGGCATCCGTTCGGCGCGGCAGGTGCGAGGGACGCTCGCTCGAAACCCGGCTTTTATCGCCGGTCTGGGCCTGCATCCGTTTCCACGAAATGTCGGACAAATCGGACTATTTACGAACGCCACATGAGTGTCTAGTGTCTCGACCGCGGCCCGATCGGCACCGTTCTTAAGTCGGCGGACCTTTGCGCCAGACCCTTGAGGAGGAGGGTTGTCCGGACCGCGGCCAGACATCGGCGACGAGTTCTACAGTCAGGTTCTACAAGGGAGGTTGAACTATGAAATCCATGATCCGTAACGCATCTGTCGCCGCGGCGGCCCTGCTCATCGGACTTGCGGCCACGGCGGTTACCCGCGCGGACGACAAGCCGACGCTGGCCTTCGTCGTCAACGGCGCGTCAGACTTCTGGAAGGCGGCGGAAGCCGGCGTTAAGAAGGCGCAGGGCGAACTGCCCGACTATAATCTCGAGCTGAAGTATCCCGAACAGTCCTCGGTCGCCATCCAGCAGCGGCTGATGGATGACTTGGTGACGGCTGGCGTCAAGGGCATCATGGTCTCGGCCGTCGATCCCAAGACCTCGACCGACGGGCTGAACAAGATCGCGTCCGAAACCGCGCTGTTCACCACCGACTCCGACGCGCCGCAGACCAAGCGCGTCGCCTATATCGGCTCGTCCAACGTCGATGCCGGCAAGCAGGCGGCCGAGATCGCCAAGAAGGCGATGCCGGACGGCGGCAAGTGCCTCGGCTTCGTCGGCCTGCTCGGCGCCGACAACGCTAAGGAGCGCATCCAGGGCATGAAGGACGGGCTCGCCGGCAGCAAGATCGAGCTGGTCGACGTGCGCGGCGACGATATCGACCAGGCGCGCGCCAAGAAGAATGTCGAGGACGCGCTGGTTGCCAGCCCAGACATCACCTGCATGGTCGGCTTCTATTCCTACAACACGCCGCGCATCTATGAAGCGCTGCGCGACGCCGGCAAGCTCGGCCAGATCACCGTCGTCGGCTTCGACGACGATCCGATCACGCTGGGCGGCGTCAAGGAAGGCACTGTTGCCGCGACCGTGGTGCAGCAGCCCTTCGAATGGGCCTATCAGGGCATGAAGCTGATGGCTTCCTACCTCAAGGGCGACAAGTCGGGCATCCCGGCCAACGGCTTGATCATCATCCCGACCAAGATCATCGGCAAGGATGATGTCGACGCCTACGCCGCCAACCTCAAGGCGATGCAGGGCAAGTAAGCCCAAGACAGGTGCGCCGGCTCAAGGGATTCCTTGAGCCGGCGTTCGTATTGACGGACCCGCCAAGGCCGGTCAGTCTGTGGCCCACCGGCTGCTGTCAGGCGCGATGACCTCTACCGACACCACTCACCCAGACACCGCTCCGTTCCTGAGCCTCGAGGCCGTGCGCAAGACCTATCCGGGCGTTGTCGCGCTGGACCGGTTCTCGATGGAGGTCCGGCCCGGCGAGGTCATCGGCCTTGTCGGCGAAAACGGCGCCGGCAAATCGACGCTGATGAAGATCCTCGGCGGCGTGACGCGGCCGGACAGCGGCACCATCACCGTCGATGGCGTCGCGCATGACGGGCTGACCGTCGAGCAGAGCATCGGCTCCGGCATCGCTTTCGTGCACCAGGAATTGAATCTCTTCGAAAATCTCGACGTCGCCGCCAACATCTTCTTCGGCCGCGAGCCGCTGAAGGCCGGGCCGTTGAGGCTGGTCGACCGCGCCAGGCTGCGCGAAATGGTGGCGCCGCTGTTGAAGCGTGTCGGCGCCAATTTCTCGGCCGACGCGCCGGTCGCGTCGCTGTCGCTCGCCCAGCAGCAGATGGTCGAGATCGCCAAGGCGCTGTCGATCAGGGCCCGCCTTGTGATCCTCGACGAGCCGACCTCCAGCCTGCCGATGGCGGAAACCGAAAAACTGCTCGACGTCATCAAGGGGCTGAAGGCGCAAGGCATCAGCGTCATCTTCATTTCGCATCGGCTGCACGAGATCGAGCGCGTCGCCGACCGCGTCGTGGTGCTGCGCGACGGGACGCTGGCCGGCACGCTGGCGAAGGACCGGATCAATCACGACGAGATGGTCAGGCTGATGATCGGCCGCATGCTGAAGGAGCGCGAGAAGGCGGGCGAAGCCACGCGCGCGCCGGGCAGTGTGGCGCTGTCGGCCGACGCGATCCGCACCAGCACCTATCCGGACCGGCCGGTCAGCATCGAGCTGAGGCGCGCGGAGATACTCGGCCTTGCGGGCCTTGTCGGCTCCGGCCGCACCGAGCTCGCGCGCGTGCTGTTCGGCATTGACGAGCGGCTGGGCGGCAGCGTCACGCTCGACGGCAAGCCGCTCAATGTCGGCTCGGCCGCCGACGCGGTAGCGACCGGCATCTTCCTCGTGCCGGAAGACCGCAAGCTCACCGGCATATTGCTCGATCTCTCGATCGCCCAGAACATCTCGCTGCCCAACCTGCCGGCGCATGCCAGGCGTTCGCTGGTCTCGGCCGGCGCCGAGCTTGCGACGGCGGAAAAGCAGAAGAAGAACCTGGGCATCAAGGCGCCCTCGGTCTTGACCCGCACAGGCACGCTTTCGGGCGGCAACCAGCAGAAGGTGGTCCTCGCCAAATGGCTGGCGATGAACCCCAAGGTTATGATCCTGGACGAGCCGACGCGTGGCATCGATATCGGCGCCAAGGCCGAAATCTACGGACTGATGCGGGCGCTGGCAGATGCCGGCGTCGCGGTGCTGATGATCTCCAGCGACATGGAAGAGGTGATCGGCGTCTCGGACCGCATCGCGGTCATGCATGAGGGGCAGATCTCCGGCATCCTCGACAAGGACGATTTCAGCCAGGAGAACGTGCTCTTGCTGGCGGTCGGCAAGAAGCCGAAACTGCTGCAAGCGGCGGGAGGAGTTGAATGAGCAAGAAAGATCTCGGCCTGCTGATCCTGATCCTGGTGGTCGGCGCGGTGGTGACGGCCATTAATCCGCGCTTCCTGTCGGCGATCAATCTCGCCAACACCTCCAACCTCGTCGCGCTGTTCGGCATCCTGTCGATCGGTCAGGCCTTCGTCATCATCACCGGCGGCATCGAATTGTCGGTCGGCTCGCTGATCGCGCTGCTCGGCACCCTGTTCATCGACTTCATCGCTGTCCGCGAACTGGACTGGCCGCTGGCCTTCGTGGTGATCATCGTGCTCGGCGCCGTCATCGGCTTCGTGCATGGCTGGCTGATCACAAGGCTGAAATTGCAGCCCTTCGTGGTGACGCTGTGCGGCCTCTTGATCTATCGCGGCGTGGCGCGTTTCTACACCGCCGATGGTACGGCGGGCTTTGCCTTCGGGCAGAATTTCCCGACGCTCGAATTCCTGACCGCGGGCCGCTCCTACGGCTTGCCGAACTCCTTCATCGCACTGATCGTCATTGCCATTGTCATGTGGGTGGTGCTGCACCGCTCGGTGTTCGGCCGCTATCTCTACGCCATCGGCAAGAACGAGGAGGCGGCGAAATATTCCGGCATCCGCACCGGCCGGATCATCATCGCGGCCTATGTCATCTGCGGCGTGCTGACGGCGCTGTCGGCGATCTATTTCGCCATGTACACGCGCTCGATCTCGCCGGCGAGCCACGGCCAGTTCTATGAACTCTACGCCATCGCCGCGGCGGTGCTCGGCGGCTTCTCGCTGCGCGGCGGCGAGGGCTCGCTGGTCGGAGTCCTGCTCGGAACTGTGCTGCTGCAGGAACTGCAGAACCTCGTCAACCTGCTCGGCATCCCCTCATCGCTCAATTTCGCGGTAATGGGCGGCGTCATCCTGATCGGCGTGCTGGTCGACCAGCAATGGGGCGTCTTCCGCGCCCGGCGCCGCATGATCGAAGCGACGCGCCAGAACGTTGCCGGCGCGCCGGCGGAGTAATCTCGCTCTTCGGACAACGGCCTGATTGGATCGATGCTCGCGGATGAGACGCCGGGCGCGTGCGGATTCGTCGACGAATTGCAACAACCCGTGAACCGGAAAACAGCCCTTGTCGGCGAATCGGGGCTGGGCTAAGCAGTTGGTATCTGAGCATTCCAAGAACAAAAATGGGAGTAACTACAGTGACATCATCAGGTTGGATCGCGCTCGCGGCGCTGGCGTTGACCTGCTCGACCCCGGCACTGGCCAAGGACTGGAAGACCGTTTCCGTCGCCATGGAGGGCTCCTATGCCCCCTGGAATCAGACCGATGCCAGCGGCAAGATCGTCGGCTTTGAGGTGGATATCCTCAACGATGTCTGCGCCCGCGCCAAGCTCGAATGCAACATCGTCGCGCAGGATTGGGACGGCGTCATTCCGGGCCTCACCGCAGGCAAGTTCGACATCGTCATGGACGGCATGTCGATCACCGAGGAGCGCATGAAAACGATCGACTTCTCGATCCCTTATGCCTCGTCGCCGGTGGCCTTCCTGGCCGACAAGAACGGCCCGCTGGCCAACCTGTCCAACAAAGGCAAGATGATCGATTTGTCGAAGGACGACGCCGAATCCAAGGCGGCGCTCGACACGCTGCGCAAGGAGCTCACCGGCAAGAATGTCGGCCTGCAGGTCTCGACCACCGAGGCGACCTTCGCCGACAAATATCTGAAGGACGTCGCCAACGTCCATGAATACAAGACCACCGACGAGCACGACCTCGACCTGATGGCGGGCCGCATCGACGTGGCCTTCGCCGACACCACCTATTTCCTCGGCACGCTGGCCAAGCCCGACGCCAAGGACCTGGAATTCGTCGGGCCGCAATTCAAGGGTGGTCCGATCCTCGGGCCGGGCATCGGCGCCGCCTTCCGCAAGAGCGACAAGGACCTGCAGGACATTTACAACAAGGCACTCAAGGCCGCGCTCGACGACGGCTCGGTGTCAAAATACTCCATGCAGTGGTTCAAGATCGACATTACCAAGTGATGTCGCAACGGGAGCAGCCAAGGCTGCTCCCGTTTTGCACTGAGACAAGGAACCGTCGCCGGGAAGGAAGGCGTACGTGGAGTTTCTCAACGATCTGCAGGCGCAGTTTTCGACGGCCTATGAGCTGCTGGCCGCCGGCTGGGGCGTGCAACTGCTCTGGGGCATCGCCTGGACGCTCGCCGTCACCGTCGTCTCGATGCTGATTGGTGCTGCGCTGGGCTCACTGGTGGCTGCGGCCAAGCTCTCGCATCGCGGCGGATTGAGGTTCATCGGCGAGAGCTACACCACCGTCTTCCGCGGCGAACCGGAACTTCTGATCATCTACCTGTTCTACTATGGCGGCACGCAGGTGCTGACCGGTGTGGCGCGGTCGACCGGATCGATCGGCTCGACCGACATCCTGAACATGCCGAGCTTCCTCGGCGGCGTGCTTGCGGTCGGCATCATTTCCGGCGCCTACCAGGCCGAGGTTTTTCGCGGCTCGTTCCTGGCGATCCACCGCGGCGAGCTGGAGGCGGCGCGCGCCTACGGCATGTCGGCCTGGCTGCGGTTTCGCCTCGTGATCGTGCCCCAGGTGCTGCGCCTCGCCGTGCCGGGGCTGGGCAATGTCTGGCAATTGACCATCAAGGATTCGGCGCTGATCTCGGTCACCGGCGTCGCGGAGCTGATGCTCACCGCGAACAAGGCCGCGCGTTCGACGCATCATTCGCTGCTTTTCTACACGGTCGCTGGCATCCTTTACCTGGTGATGACCTCGATCTCGACGCCGATCTTCGAAAAGGCCGAGCGTTACACCTCGCGCAGTTTCACGCGGCCGAAGTGAGGTGGCGGTGGATCTCGACTTCTACCTTCCCACCATGTGGAGCGTGCTGAAGGCGCTGCCGCTGACGCTCGAGATCTGGTTCTTCGGCATCGCCTTCGGGCTGATCATCGCCACCGGCCTGACCTGGCTGCGGGCTTCCGGCTACAGATTGGGCGAATATTTCACCCGCGCCTATGTCTTCATCTTCCGTGGCTCGCCGCTTCTGGTGCAGCTCTATTTGATCTATTTCGGCCTCTCCCAGTTCGACTTCGTCCGCCACAGCTCGATCCTGTGGCCGATCCTGCGCGATCCGATGTATTGCACGATCGTCGCTATGGCCTTGAACACGGCCGCCTATGAGAGCGAGATATTCCGCGGCGCGCTGCGGGCGGTGCCGGTCGGACAGATCGAGGCGGCCAAGGCGTTCGGCATGTCGGCCTTCACCCGTTTCCGCCTCGTCACGCTCCCGATCGCGCTGCGGCTCGCTCTGCCGGCCTATTCGACCGAAATCATCCTGATGACCAAGGCGACCGCGCTCGCCTCGGTGGTCACGATCATGGAGATGATGGGAACGGCGCAGAAGATCCAGCACGACACGTTCCGGCCGATCGAGGTGCTGACCTGCGCCGGCGTGATCTACCTGCTGCTCAACCTGTCGATCGCCCGGCTGTTCGCCTGGGTCGAATACCGGCTGTCGCCGCATCTGCGGCCGCCGCCCGAGCAGAGTCAGCAAATCAAACCCGTACCGGAGGTGTTGTGATGTCGGCAAATGTCGCCGCTGCCGCGAAAGCAGCACCGTCCTCCGGAGTGACGCCTGCCATCAGCGTCAAGGACCTGCGCAAATGCTTTGGCGATCACGAGGTGCTCAAGGGCATTTCGCTGGAAGCCCACAAGGGCGACGTGATTTCCATCCTCGGCTCCTCCGGGTCCGGCAAGAGCACGATGCTTCGCTGCATCAACCTGCTGGAGACCCCTGACTCCGGCGAGGTGCGGGTCGACGGCGAGCTGATCAAGATGAAGCGAAGCCGCGACGGCCATCAGATGCCGGCCGACATCCGCCAGGTGGAACGGATTCGCGCCAACCTCGCCATGGTCTTCCAGAGCTTCAATCTCTGGTCGCACATGACCGTGCTGGAAAACCTCGTCGCCGCGCCGACGCATGTTTTGAAGCGGCCGCGCGCCGAGTGCCTGGAGCAGGCCGAGGCCTTGCTGAAGCGCGTCGGCATATGGGAGCGCCGCAACTACTATCCGCCGCATATGTCGGGCGGCCAGCAGCAGCGCGCGGCAATTGCCCGCGCCCTGGCGATGAACCCCAAGGTGATGCTGTTCGACGAGCCGACATCGGCGCTCGATCCGGAACTGGTCGGCGAGGTGCTGCGCGTCATGCGCTCGCTTGCCGAGGAAGGGCGCACCATGCTCGTCGTCACCCACGAAATGGGCTTCGCCCGCGACGTGTCGAGCAAGGTGATGTTCCTGCACAAGGGCGAGGTGGATTCGGTCGGCGAGCCGAAGGAGATGTTCGCCAGGCCGCCGACGCCGCAGTTCAAGCAGTTCATCGCCAACTTCAACAAGTAGGCGCCTCTCCTTCTCGGATCGGCGCGAAGCGCCGAGACGGATGAGGGGTGTTCCAGCTGGGCAATGGCGTTCGCCTGGCAGCACCGTTGTGCCCAACCGCCAGCGCTTCATTCCTTCCAGCACCCTTCATCCGGCCGCTTCGCAGCCACCTGCTCCCACAAGGGGGAGAAGGGAAGGCGCTTAAATCATGTCCGACAGACCGGAAAACGCCATCGCCTTGCGCAGCACCTCGGCGAAGCGTTCGCCGGCGAGCTCCTTGTCGCCGCTGTTGTCGATCGAGGTGACGTCCGGCCCGGTCAGCTTGACGCTGGCGCTGCGCGCCAGGCGGGCAAGCACTTCGCCGCGCGATTCGCGGCCGCGCGCCGCCAGCCGCTCGGCGAGGATCTCCGGCGTGGCGGTGATCTCGACCACGGCCAGGTTGGCGTAGCGTTCGCGCAGCGCCGGGATGACCGCGCGGGAGACATTCGCCACGGCGACATGGCCGTTCGCCACGGCCCAGTCGACATCGGCCGGCAGGCCGTAGCGCAGGCCGTGCGCGTCCCAGCACAGCGAGAAGGCGCCGTCTGCCTCGGCTTCCGCGAAGGCGGCATCCGCCAGCGTGTCGTGATCCTCGCTTGCGGTGTCACTTGGCCGGGTGATGACGCGGCGCACGATTTCCAGCCGCGTCTCACCGGCAAAACGCTGCTTGGCGTAGCCGATCACCGTATCCTTGCCGGCACCGCTCGGGCCGACCACCGCGACGAAGACGCCGTTGCGGATCGGCAGGCTATCGGCCAGCTCGCGCTCGATGAGGGCCGAGACCATCATGCGACCCGGCGGCCCTGGCGCCACACGGTGCGCACGACCGGCACATGGTCGTCGACGCGCACGCGCACCAGATCGGCGCGGCGGCCAGGCTCGATGACGCCGCGGTCGGCGAGGCCGACCGCTTCGGCCGGGTTCTTCGAGACCATCGCTACAGCCTGGGGCAGCGAAATCCCTTCGACGACATCGCCGAGGAAGAAGGCCGACTGGATCAGGCTGAAGGGGATGTAGTCGGACGACAGGATGTCGAGCAGGCCGTCGGCGGCAAGCGTGCGCGCCGAGACATTGCCGGAATGCGAGGCGCCGCGCATGACGTTCGGCGCACCCATCAGCACGCCGAGACCCGCCGCCTTGGAGGCCTTGGCCGCTTCTTCCGTCGTCGGGAACTCGGCGACGCGCACGCCCTGCTCGATCGCCTCGTCGACATGGCCGGCGGTTGCATCGTCATGGCTGGCCAGCACGATGCCGCGCTCGCGGCAGGCGGCCGAGATGAAAACCCGGTTCGGGCCGGAATTGCGGGCCGATTCCGCCATTCGCTTCTCGCAGAATTTCTGGAAGTCGCGGTCGGTCAGCTTCAGCTTGCGCTGGTAGTAATAGGCATAGGTCTCGAGATTGACGAACTGGCGCTGTCCGGGCGCGTGATCCATCAGCGAGGCGAGCTTCACCCTGTCGTCAGTCTCGAAATTGGCGAAAGCCTCGAGGCAGTCCGGCGCCGAGACCTCGCAGCGCAAATGGATGAAATGGTCGGCCCTGAGCCGATCCTGGCGCACGCTATCTTCGATCGCATCGGCCAGCTTGCGCACATCGTCGGATTTCAGGTCGGCGTCCTCGTCCATGCCGACGCGCAGGGCGTCGAGCACGGTGGTGATGCCGGCGGTCGCCACCTGGGCATCATGGGCAAGCACGGCGGCGATCGGGTTCCAGCGCACTTTCGGGCGTGGCGCGTAATGCCCTTCGAGGTGATCGGTGTGCAGCTCGACGAGGCCCGGGATGATGTAGTCGCCGCCCATATCCTCGCCGGTGCGGGCAGCGCCCGGCTCGACGGCGGCGATCAGGCCGTCGCGCAACAGAAGCGAGCCCTCGACGATCTCGTCGGGCAGCACGATGCGGGTATTGGTGAGAACGGTTTCGGCGGTCATCTCAGGCGGTCCTATCTCGAGCGGTCGGCAATCAAATCAAGCTGTCTTGCGGGCCTGGCCACGGCCAAGCGCGTGGTGCGAAAGCACCATGAACGGGGCGCCAGGCTCGCTTTCGACGAACAAGGTCAGCGCATCGACCGGCACCGGCTGCCGCAGCACGTCGGCGAACAGGCCGTCGATCGCCGCGCGAAGACGCGGGCTCTCCTCCGGCCCGACGCGCCCCGACAGCGTCATGTGGAAGCGGAACGTGTCGAAGACGTAAGGATAGCCCCATTGGCAGAGGTTGCGGAACTCGTCCGGCTTCAGCGCATCGGGGCTGCGTCGCTCGATCTCGGCCTCGGTCAGCGGCGCCCGGAAACTGTCGAAGGCGCGCACCACCTCGCCGGCGAAGTCGTTGAGCGGCGCGAACCGCGTTTCCGGCACCAGCGCGAAGAAGCCGTCGATCTGCCCGACGACCAGACGCGGGATGACGACAGGCGGCGTCGCCTCGGCGAAAGCGTCGAGCGCGGCCCGCAGCGAGGCTTCGGTCTCGTTCGGCGCCAGCCGGAATGGCGCCTTCAGCGTCGCATGGAACCCGTAGCGCCTGGCCGAGGCGGTGTGGAAGGCGACTTCCGCGGCAGACAGATCGCCGACGGCCTCCACCGGCCGCGTCGCCGCCCCGAATGGGTCACGGCCCAGCCAGTTGGCGGCAATGCGCGCCAGCTTCTCGTCCTGTTCCGGTGTGTAGTAGATGGCGTATCGCATCGGCGTTCCTCGTCAAGCGCGCCGCGCCCGAAGGATCATGCGACGCGCTTCAAGTCATTGTCTTGGCAAGTCGTGGGTCCCAAAACGCCAAGGCGTTTGCGGCGACATGCACCGGAACCGCTGCCATAGGTGATTTCCATGACGGATTGACGAAGCTTTCATGGGTTTTCGAAGGCAAGTCCAGCCGCAAGCTCGTTAGCCGACGATTTTTCCGGGCTGGACCAATGCGCGGTCAGGCCTTCATCAGCCATTCGTGCTCGGCCGCGTTGTGGAATTTCCACCTCCGCTTCGGTCCGGCCATGACGTTGAGATAATAGAGGTCGTAGCCGTGGCAGGCCGCGCAGGGGTGATAGCCCTTCGGCACCAGCACGACATCGCCGTCCTCGATCGCCATGGCCTCGTCCAGCTCGCGCACGCCGTTGCGGTCGGCGTCGGTGTAGACGCGCTGGAAGGCAAAACCCTGCGGCGGGTTGAGGCGGTGATAGTAGGTCTCTTCCAGGTAGGATTCGGCCGGCAGATTGTCCTGGTCGTGCTTGTGCGGCGGGTAGCTGGACGTGTGGCCGCCGGGCGTGATGACCTCGACCACCAGCAGCGAATCCGCCGGCTTGCCCTCGGGCAGGATGTTGGTGACGTAGCGCGTGTTGGTGCCCTTGCCACGTACCTCCTGGCCGAGATCGTCCGGCCCGATGACGCGCACCGGCAGGCCGCCGCCGAGGCCCGGCGCCGAGCAGACGGCGAGTTCCAGCTCGGTGTCGGCGGTCACCGACCATTCGGTGCCTTGCGGCACATAGACCGACCACGGCTTGCCTTCGAAAGGCGACATGCGCTCGCCGAGCAGGCCGAGATCCTTGCCGCCGGCGGTCGCCTTGCCCTTGCCGGTAACGAAGACCAGGCAAACCTCGCGGTCGCCCGTCTTGCCGGACGCCGTCTCGCCCACCTTCAGCCGATGCAGGTCGAACCCGACATAGGTCCAGCCGGCGCTTTGCGGCGTGACATGCGCGACATGGCCGTGGCCCCTGTCGGCCTTGACGATGAGTTTCGACATTTTGTCTCTCCTGTCCTTGTTCGCTCAGCGGGCTGGCGACCCAGAGATTTCACCAGCTGAGGAATCCGGCGCAAACCTTCGGTGTTGGCCGTGGCCTCTAAACTTCGTCATCCTAGGGCGAAGCAGGAGCGAAGCTCCGTCGCGGAGACCCTAGGATCCATGCCGTTACCTCAGACGTGGAATGCCAGCGGAGCAGAATTCTGCACCGTTGCAACACTTCAAAGTCATGGCATGGATCCTAGGCCTGCGCTGCGTCGCTGCGCTCCTTGCTCCGCCCTAGGATGACGAAGCGAGGTGCGTTCCGGCCAATCGCCGACGTATGCGATCTATGACGCACGCAGCACCCGATCCGCAAAAACGTCCGCGCCATGGCTTCCGCCTCATTCCTTCGGCTCGGCCGGAGGCTTCGCCTCCTCCGCCGGCTTGTAGAGATAGAAAAACTGCCACACCGCATAGCCGGCGAAGCCGAGCGCGATGATGCCCCAGAACGGCGTGCCGGAGGCGAACTCGATCGCCGACCAGATCAGGCAGACCGCGACGACGGCGATGCGTCGCCACAACGGCCGGAAGAAGGGATGCTCATAGTCTTTCATCACGCCAATCCAGGATTTGCCCAAAGCGCAACGGATAAACCGGGCGCTGGACCAGATCCACCGTTCAGGCCGGAAACCCTTGCGTCTCCACCGTGTAGCCGGCGGCTGTCATCACTCGCATCAGCTCCTTGTGGCCGACCTGGGCCATCTTGAGCGGCGGGTTCTTCTTAGGATCCTGTTCGGCTTCCACGACGAACCAGCCTTCATAGCCATAATCGGCGAAACGCTGAACGATGGCGCCGAAATCGAGCGAGCCGTCGCCCGGCACGGTGAAGGCGCCGAGCGCCACGGCATCGAGGAAGGACTGTTTGGAGCGGTCGAGCCCCTCGATCACACCCATGCGCACATCCTTCAGATGGACATGGTTGATGCGCTTGTAATGGTTGTCGATGGCGCGCAGCACATCGCCGCCGGCAAAGGCGAGATGGCCGGCGTCGAGCAAAAGCGGGATGCCTTCGCCGGAGTTGCGCATGAAGGCATCGAGCTCCGGCTCGGTCTCGACCACAGCGGCCATGTGATGGTGGTAGGAAAGCGGCATGCCCTGCTCCGCGCACCATTCGCCGAATTCGGTGACGCGCCGGCCATAGGCCTTCATCTCGTCGTCCGAAAGTTTTGGCTTGGTGGCCAAAGGCTTCGAGCGGTCGCCCTGGATCGAACGGCCGACCTCGCCATAAACGATGCAGGGCGCGTCGACCGCCTTGAACAGGTCGATCATAGGCTGGATGCGGTCCTTGTTCTTCGCCAGGTCCTCGTTGACCAGCGTGCCGGAGAACCAGCCGCCGCAAAGGGTGACGTCGGCCTCCTTCAGGATCGGCAGCATCACCTTGGGATCGTTGGGGAAGCGGCGGCCCATCTCCATGCCGGTGAAGCCGGCCGAGCGCGACTGGCGCAGGCACTCCTCCAGCGACACGTCGTCGCTCAGTTCCACGAGATCGTCGTTCCACCATGCGATGGGAGACATGCCCAGTTTGGCTTTCAAGTCGTCACTCCAATGTCGGTTCGTTCCTACCCTCCCCCTTTGTGGTGAGGGTCGCTGCGAAGCAGCGGGGAGGGGGCAGCGCCGACCCCCACCCGGACCTTCGGTCCGACCTCCCCACAAGGGGGAGGTAGGGGATCTGCGCTGTCAGCTTCAATCTCCGATCTTCTGCATTTGACGCTTTTCTTCGTAGACTTTGCGCGCTGCGTTCACTTCGCGTCGCGCCGAGACCTCCGGCACGGCGACGTCCCACCAGTGGCCGCCGGCCTCGGTCGAAACCAGCGGATCGGTGTCTATGACCAGAACGGTCGTCCTGTCGTTCTTCTTCGCCTTGGCCAGCGCCGTTTCCAGCTCGGCGATCGACGCCACCTTCTCGGCGATGGCACCCATGCTTGCGGCATGCGCGGCGAAATCGACATCGGGCAGCACCTCGTGGCGCGCGTCCTTCAAGAGATTGTTGAAGTTGGCGCCGCCGGTCGCCATCTGCAGCCGGTTGATGCAGCCATAGCCGCGATTGTCGAGCAGCACGATGGTGAGCTTCAGGCCAAGCATCACCGAGGTGGCGATCTCGGAATTCATCATCAGATAGGAGCCGTCGCCGACCATGACGACGACCTCCTGATCAGGCTTGGCCATCTTGGCGCCGAGCCCGCCGGCGATCTCGTAACCCATGGTCGAGAAGCCGTATTCCCCATGATACGAGCCGGGAGCGCCCGCCTGCCAGAGTTTGTGCAGTTCTCCCGGCAGGCCGCCAGACGCATTCAGCAGCGTCACGCCCGAGCCCATGGCGCGCTGCACGGCGCCGATCACCTGCGCATCGGAAGGGTAGGCGGCGTTGGTCGAAGCCGTCACCTTGGCGGCGGCGGCCTGCCACTCCGTCTTGCCCTTCAGTGCATTGTCGGTCCAGGCGGCGGGCGCCGTCCAGCCCTTCAGCGCCGCGGCCAGTTCGGAAAGCCCTTCGCCGGCGTCGGCGACCAGCGGCAGCGCCCAGTGCTTGCCCGCATCAAAGACTTGCGTGTTCAGCCCGATGATGGTGCGGCCGGCATTCTTGAACAGCGCCCAGGAACCGGTCGTGAAATCCTGCAGCCTGGTGCCGACGGCGAGCACGACGTCGGCCTCCTCCGCCAGCCGGTTGGCGGCCGAGGTGCCGGTCACGCCGACCGCCGCCATGTTGAGCGGATGATCGTCAGGCAGCGAGGACTTGCCGCCCTGGGTCTCGCAGACCGGGATGCCGGCGCCCTGCACCAGCTTCGCCAGTTCATCGGAAGCCTGCGAATAGAGCACGCCGCCGCCGGCGATCACCAGCGGCTTCTTCGCCCCTTTCAGCGCCGCGACGGCGGCCGCAAGCTCGTTGCGGTCGGGGCGCAGCCGCCGTGGCGTCCAGATCCGTTCGGCGAACAGGCTTTCCGGATAATCATAGGCCTCGGCCTGCACGTCCTGGCAGAGCGACAGCGTCACCGGGCCGCATTCGGCTGGATCGGTCAGCACCTGCATCGCGCGGTTGAGCGCCGGGATGATCTGCTCCGGCCGCGTGATGCGATCGAAATAGCGCGACACGGGCCGGAAGCAGTCGTTGACGCTCGCCGTGCCGTCGGAGAAATCCTCCGCCTGCTGCAGCACCGGGTCGGGCAGGCGGTTGGCGAACACATCGCCGGGCAGGAACAGGACGGGCAGCCGGTTCACATGCGCCAGCGCCGCCGCGGTCACCATGTTCAGCGCGCCGGGGCCGATCGAAGAGGTCGCGGCCATGAAGCGGCGGCGGAAATTCGCCTTGCCATAGGCGATCGCCGCATGCGCCATCGCCTGCTCGTTATGGGCGCGGAAGGTCGGCAGTTCGTCGCGCACCTGGTAGAGCGCCTCGCCGATGCCGGCGACATTGCCATGGCCGAAGATTGCCCACACGCCGCCGAAGATCGGCACCGTCTTGCCGTCGAGCTCGGTCATTTGCCGGCTGAGAAAGCGGGTCAGTGCCTGCGCCATCGTCAGGCGAACGGTCTTCGTCATTGTCGTTTCCTCCGGCTTTCGTTGACGCCGTTTTCTTATGCTGCCCGTTTCTTATGCTGCTTTACGGCCGCGCGCGGCAAGCCACGCTTCGGTCAACTGTTCGAAACGGGACGCCATGTCGGCGATGGCCTCGTCATCCGACATCCGGCCCGCCAACCATTGTTCGGCGGCGTTGATGAAGATGGTGCGACCGACGGCAAATCCTTTCACGATCGGCGCATTGGCCGTTGCCGCAAAGGCCGCGACCAGCTCGTCCTGCGGCGCTTCCAGCCCCAGCAGCACGACGCCGCGGCACCATGGGTCGTTCCTGACGATCACCTGTTCTATCTTCGCCCAGGCGCCTGCGGAAGCTTGCGGCTCGAGCTTCCACCAGTCGGGCTTGATGCCCAGCGCATAGAGTTCCTCCAGCGCGCGCGGAATGGTGGTGTCGTCGAGCTTGCCATGCTTACCGGCGATGATCTCGACCAGCAGTTCGCGGCCGACTTTCCGCGCCGCCTCGAACAGCGCGCGCAGCTTCTGCTGCTGCTCGACTTTGAGCGTTTCCGGATCGTCCGGGTGATAGAAGCACAGGCATTTGATGCAATGGTCGACCGGCCATTCGGTGAGTTGCGAGCCGATATCCTGCGAGAATTCGAAGCGCAGCGGCCGCGATCCGGGCAGCTCGACCGGACGGCCGAGCCAGGCGAAAGGATGGCGAGCGAATTCGAACATCGCGTCGCGGCCGTATTTCTCGTCGATCAGCATGCCGTAGCCGTCGCGGCCGGCGGCGACTTTTGCCGCCGCCTTGACCGTCAGCACCTTGAAGTCCGGAATGCGCGATTGATCGGCGCCCACCCTGGCCGCGACATCCTCCAGCTGCACGCGATGGTCGCAGGCCAGCGCCATCAGCGAAGGAATGTCGCGCCTGCGTGTCGTTGCCCAATGGATGTGGTTGATCGCCTCGTCCTTGCGTAGCGCCAGGTGCTTGCTGCCGTTCTTCAGGAAGAACTGCAGCTCCTCGAAGGTCGGATATTCCGGCGCGCAGAGCAGGCGCGACACCGCAAAGGCGCCGCAGGCATTGGCCCAGGTGGCTGCGGTGGCAAAGCTTTCGCCGCCCAGCCAGCCGCGCAGGAAGCCGGACATGAAGGCGTCGCCGGCGCCCAGCACATTGTAGATCTCGATCGGGAAACCCTTGCCGACGATGCCGTCCTCGAGGTCGTCGCTGATCGGGCCGTCATAGACGATGCAGCCCTTGGCGCCGCGCTTCAGCACGATGGTGGCCGAGGAAAGCGCACGGATCGTCTTCAGCGCGCTCAGACAGTCGTCGGCTCCGGAAGCGATCATGATCTCCTCCTCGGTGCCGACAATGAGATCGCAGTCCGGAAGCACCGTCTTCAGCTGCGCTGAGACACGGTCGGATTTGACATAACGCTCGAAACCTTCGGCATGGCCGGCAAGGCCCCAGAGGTTCGGGCGATAGTCGATGTCGAAGACTACCTTGCCGCCTCGGGCCTTCATCAGCCGGATCGCCTTGCGCTGCGCGGCATCGGAATTCGGCCGCGAGAAATGCGTGCCGGTGACGACGACGGAGCGCGCCGAGGCAATGAAGGCCTCGTCGATATCCTCTTCGGCCAGCGCCATGTCGGCGCAGTCGGAGCGGTAGAAAATCATCGGCGAGACGCCTTCGCTCTCGACCGAAAGCAGCACCAGCGCCGTCAGCCGTTCCTTGTCGGTCTTCAACCCGTCAACGGAGACGCCCTCGCGCCGAAGCTGTTCGCGGATGAAGCGGCCCATCTGCTCGTCGCCGACGCGCGTGAGCAGCGCCGAACGCAGGCCGAGCCTTGCCGTGCCGACGGAAATATTGGCCGGGCAGCCGCCGACCGACTTGGCGAAAGAGGTGATGTCCTCCAGCCGCGAGCCAATCTGCTGGCCGTAGAGATCGACCGAGGCGCGGCCGATGGTGATGACGTCGAGCGGCGGGTATTTCCCTTCCACGGCTTCGCCCATTCGAACCTCCCATCGGCCTTGTTGTGCAGAGCAGCGTCGTTTTGGACAGCGCGCGCCAGCGACGGCGTGATGTCGCCAATATGAAATATTAATTCCAATCAGCAGTCAATATGGAATGAGCGTTCCCATGCCGAAAAGCACTCCGCCGGCAGGGTTCAGCCCTTACGCCGGCGCCCGGCTTCGCGGCGCTTTTCGCCGACGGCAACGGTCAGCGCCATGGCCAGCGCCATCGTCGCCGAGATCGAGCGGAAACCGCCGAAATCGGCCTCGGCGACCTCGAACCAGACCTTGGCGAACTGCGCCAGCGGCGAGAAGGACGAGTCGGTGATCGCCACGATCGGCACGCCCTCTTCTGCGATCGCGCGCGTCTCCTCGATGGTCGCCGGCGCGTAAGGCGAGAAGCTGATGGCGATGACGGCGTCGCGCGGCGTGGCGAAGCCGATCATCTCGGCATTGAGCCCCGCGGCCGATTCTACCAGCTGGTTGCGGATTTTGAGCTTGCCGAGCGCATAGGCGATGTAGGCGGCGACCGGATAGGAACGGCGCTTGGCCAGCACATAAATGGTCTCGGCTTTCGCCAGGAGTGCGATCGCCTCTTCGAAATGCGCGTCGTTCAACGCACGCGAAATGTCGCTGAGTGAGGTGCTGGCGGCGGCGACGAAGCCGTCGAAGATTGCCCGGTGGCCGGCGCCTTCCTCCGCCTTGGCACGCAGCGCCGCCAGCCTTTCGTCATAGGAGGAGTTGCGCTCGCGCAGCCGCTCGCGGAAAACCTGCTGCAGGCTGGTGAAGCCGTCGAAGCCGAGCTGCTGGGCAAAACGGATCAGCGTCGAGGGCTGGACGCCGGCCGAGGCGGCGATGCTCGCCGCCGTGCCGAAGGCGATATCGTCGGGGTTGTCGAGCGCATAGGCGGCGATCTGCGCGATGCGCTTGGGCAGGCTCGCGCGCCTGTCCAGGATCGTCGCGCGCAGCGTTTCGAAATCGCGAGGCACCCGTTCGTCCATCGTCACTCCGTCCGCGCCCATAAGGTCTGTCCCTCTCCTGCCTCATCATAGCGAGTTCGCGCAAGAACACCATAAAAAATGATTTGTATGTTCCATTCGCAGCCAAAATGGACTAATCAATCCACACCAGTATTTCCTTCGTCTCGGAGACAATCGACATGGTCGGAGTGGGCCTCATCGGCACGGGCTTCATGGGCAAGTGCCACGCCATCGCCTGGAACGCGGTGAGCACCGTCTTTCCCGATGTCGACAAGCCGAAACTGGTGCATCTGGGCGAGGTGAATGACGAGTTGGCCCGGCGCAAGGCCGGCGAGTTCGGCTTCGCCAAGGGCTCCGGGGACTGGCGCGCCGTGGTCAACGATCCGGAGGTCGATGTCGTCTCGCTGACCACGCCGAACCAGTTCCATCCCGAGATGGCGATCGCCATCCTCGAAGCCGGCAAGCATCTGTGGTGCGAGAAGCCGATGGCGCCGAGTTTCGCCGAGGCCGAGACCATGGCGGCCGCGGCCAGGAAATCCGGCAGGGTCGCCGGGCTCGGCTACAACTACATCCAGAACCCCGCCATCCGCCATATCGGCGCGCTGCTCGAGGAAAAGATCATCGGCGACATCAACCTTGTGCGTATCGAGATGGACGAGGACTTCATGGCCGACCCGGAAGCGCTGTTCTTCTGGAAGCACGAGGCTTCGTCCGGTTACGGCGCGCTCGACGATTTCGCCGTCCATCCGCTGTCGCTGATCAAGGTACTGTTCGGCCGCGTTTCGCGCGTCATGTGCGACATGGCCAAACCCTATGCCGACCGCAAGACCGCTTCGGGCGCCCGCCGCGCGGTCGAGACCTATGATATCGCCAGCGTGCTCATGCATCTCGAAAACGGTGTCGCCGGCACGCTGCTGGTCAACCGCTCGGCCTGGGGCCGCAAGGGCCGCATCGCCATCCAGATATTCGGCTCGAAGGGTTCGATCCTCTACGACCAGGAGCGGATGAACGAGTTCCAGCTCTACCTCACCGCCGACCGGCCGACCGAGCAGGGCTACCGCACCATCCTGGTGGCGCCGCATCACAAGCCCTACGATTCCTTCCTGCCGGCGCCCGGCCATGGCCTCGGCTTCAACGACCTCAAGATGATCGAATGCCGCGAGCTTTTGATGCGCATCGCCGGCAAGCCGGCCCGCATCATCGACTTCGACGAGGGGCTGGAGATCGAGCGCACCGTGCATGCCATGGCGCGCTCCTTCCAGGAGCAGCGCTGGGTCGATGTGAGGTAGGCCAGGCAAACGTGTCAGAACCGGACAGGCTCGAATCGGCCGG
Organism: Mesorhizobium sp. M2A.F.Ca.ET.039.01.1.1; assembly: GCF_003998035.1. Lineage (NCBI taxonomy): Bacteria > Pseudomonadati > Pseudomonadota > Alphaproteobacteria > Hyphomicrobiales > Phyllobacteriaceae > Mesorhizobium > Mesorhizobium sp. M2A.F.Ca.ET.039.01.1.1. Next base: position 21,821 of record NZ_RZRY01000028.1, read on the forward strand.
ATTTCGCCGAGGCAAGGGCGGCTTCGCATAGGATCATCGCCTTGCGTCCGTCCGCCGCGCCGACCGCCGGCGTCCGGCCCGCGGCGACCGACTGGATGAAATGGTCGAGCTCGGCCTCGTAGGATTCGGCATAGCGCTCGACGAAGAAATAGAGCGGCCGGTCGGCCGCGATCCCGCTCTCGCCGCTGAGGCTGACCGAGGTCGGCGTGCGGTTGCCGGCCTGCAGCATGCCCTTCGCGCCATGCACCTCGATGCGCTGGTCGTAGCCATAGACGGCGCGCACGCTGTTGTTGATGTGGCACTGCCGGCCGGACGCCGTGCGCAGGATGAACATCGCCGTGTCGTAGTCGCCGAGCCTGGCGTAGTAGGACTCGACCAGCGAGGAGCCGGTGGCGAAGAGCTCCACCGGCTCCTCGCCGAGCAGAAAGCGCGCCATGTCGAAATCATGGATGGTCATCTCGCGGAACACGCCGCCGCCGCCGGCCAGCGCTTCCTCGGTTTCCGGCTCAGGGTCGCGGCTGGTGATGATCACCTGCTCGACCGCGCCAATCTCGCCGGCGTCGATCCTTTTCTTGACAGCGGCGAAGGACGGATCGAAGCGCCGGTTGAAACCGATCTGCAGCGGCACGCCGGCCTTCTCCACGGCAGCCAGGCACTGGTCCGTGCTGGCGATGTCGAGGTCGATCGGCTTCTCGCAGAAGATCGCCTTGCCCTTGGCGGCGGCTTCGATGATCAGCTCGGCATGCGTGCGGGTGGCCGACGCGATCACCACCGCCTTGATCGACGGGTCGTTAATCACCGTCGCGGTATCGGCGATCTCGGCGCCTGTGCCGGCCGCGATCCGCTCGGCCGCGTCGCGGCGCGGGTCCACGATGGTGCGCAGGTGCACATCCGGATGGCGGGCAAGATTTTTCGCATGCACCGAGCCGATCAGCCCGGCGCCGAACAATGCGGCGTCGATCATTTTTCTCTCTTTTCAGTCTTTCAGGAGGTGACCGCTTCCGCGCCGGATCCCGGCTTGGTGAAGCGCTCCAGCTCCTGCTGCAATTCGCGGATCTCGCGGCCGCCGGCCATCATGTCCAGCACCTCCTTCTCGCTGATGTCGCCCTTGCGGAACGTGCCGAGCGAGCGGCCGCGGTTGAGCATGGTGAAGACATCGCCGATCGGATAGGCGTGATGGATGTTGTGGGTGATGAAGATGACGGCGAGCCCGCGCTGGCGCGCCTGCGCCACATAGCGCAGCACGATCGAGGCCTGGTGCACCCCGAGCGCCGAGGTCGGCTCGTCGAGGATCAGCACCCTGGCGCCGTGATAGACGGCGCGCGCGATCGCCACGCATTGCCGCTCGCCGCCGGAAAGCGTGCCGACAGCCTGCTGCGGGTCGCGCACATTGATGCCGATCTTGCCGAGCTGGTCATAGACGATCGCGTCGGCCGTCTTCATGTCGATACGCCTGGCCGGCCCCCAGCCCTTCACCGGTTCGCGGCCAAGGAAGAAATTGCGCGTGATGCTCATCAGCGGGATCATCGACAGGTCTTGGAAGACCGTGGCGATGCCGGCGTCGAGCGCCTGGCGCGGCGAGGTGAAGGTCACCGGCTTGCCGTCGACATACATCTGGCCTTCGCTCGGCGTGTGCACGCCCGACAGCGTCTTGATCAGCGTCGACTTGCCGGCGCCATTGTCGCCGAGCAGGCAGTGCACCTCGCTGGCATGCGCGGCGAACGACATGTCGCGCAGCGCCGTCACCGAGCCGAAGCGGCGGGTGACGTTGCGCAGTTCGATGAGCGGAACGGCGTCAGTCATCAGCGCGCCTCCGTCGCCTTGCGGCGTACGTAATTGTTGACCAGCACCGCGATCAAAAGCATCGAGCCGAGGAAGCCCTGGAACCAGTCGGTGTCAATGCCGGTGTAGAAGATGCCCATCTCCACCGTGCCGAAGATCAGCGCGCCGAACATGGCGCCGATCGCCGAGCCGTAGCCGCCGGTGAGCAGGCAGCCGCCGATCACCGCGGCGATGATCGCCTGGAATTCCTTCTGCGTGCCGCGCAGCGTATCGGCCGAGCCTGCCTCCAGCACCTGGATGACGGCGAACAGCGTCGCCGACAGCGCCGTGCCGATGAACAGCAGGATCTTCACCCGGTCGACCGGCACGCCGACATTGCGCGCCGCCCGGTCGTCGCCGCCGACGGCGAACACCCAGTTGCCGAAGCGCGTCTTGATCAGCAGCCAGGTGGCGAAGGCGGTCACCGCCACCCACCACAGGATCGACATGGACAGGCCCTGCACCATCGGCGAGCCGTCGGGACGCGCGGCGATCACGCCATGCGCTGCAAGCCAGGCGAAGACCGGCCCGCCGAACTTGCCGCCGAACAGCCAGACGACGAAGCCGCCTTCCTGGCCGTCGGTGATGTAGGGGATCTGCGTGCGCCCGGTGACGGTGCGCGTGATGGCGAGCGTCAGCCCGCGCAGGATGAACAGGCCGGCCAGCGTGACGATGAAGGAGGGCAGCCTGGTGCGCACCACAAGGATGCCGTTCAGCGCGCCGACGATGAT